>NZ_ANKP01000092.1:0-10786 GCF_000319775.1 Cupriavidus sp. HMR-1 | reverse complement strand
GCCTGCCGCGGCGCCCGCCGAAGCTGCCGCCGCGCCGGCTGCCCCGGTGCCCAACAAGGGCGACACGGCCTGGCTGCTGGTCTCCACCGCATTCGTGATCCTGATGACGCTGCCGGGCCTGGCGCTGTTCTACGGTGGCCTGGTCCGCTCGAAGAACATGCTGTCGGTGCTGATGCAGTGCCTGATGATCTTCTCGGTGATCTCGATCCTGTGGGCCATCTACGGCTATAGCTTCGCGTTCACGGAGGGCAACGCCTTCTTCGGTGGCACGGACCGTCTGTTCATGAAGGGCCTGACGGTCGATGCCGTGGCCGCCACGTTCAGCAAGGGCGTTGTGGTGCCGGAACTGGGCTACTTCGCGTTCCAGTGCGCGTTCGCGGCGATCACTTGCAGCCTGATCATCGGCGCCTTCGCCGAGCGCGCCAAGTTCTCGGCGGTGCTGGTATTCGTGGTCCTCTGGTTCACGTTTGCATACATCCCGATGGCCCACATGGTCTGGTTCTGGCCCGGCCCGGATGCGTACACCGATGCCGCCGCAGGCACCGCCGCCACCGCCAAGGCCGGCTGGCTGTTCCAGAAGGGCGCGCTCGATTTCGCGGGCGGCACTGTGGTGCACATCAACGCCGCCGTGGCCGGTCTGGTGGGCGCGTTCATGTTCGGCAAGCGCATTGGCTTCGGTCGTGAAGCGATCCGTCCGCACAGCCTGACCTTCACGATGGTGGGCGCCTCGCTGCTGTGGTTCGGCTGGTTCGGCTTCAACGCCGGTTCGGCCCTGGAAGCCAACGGCAGCGCCGCGCTGGCCTTCGTCAACACGCTGCTGGCCACGGCCGCCGCGGTGGTTTCTTGGACCTTCGGTGAATGGATCGGCAAGGGCAAGCCGTCGATGCTCGGTGGCGCCTCGGGAGCTGTCGCCGGCCTGGTGGCGATCACCCCGGCCGCCGGCTTCGTCGGCCCGATGGGCTCGATCGCGATGGGCCTGATCGCCGGCCTGCTGTGCCTGTGGGGCGTGACCGGTCTGAAGCGCCTGCTGGGCATGGACGATTCGCTGGACGTGTTCGGTGTGCACGGCGTGGGCGGTATTCTCGGCGCGCTGCTGACCGGTGTGTTCGCCGCGCCGAGCCTGGGCGGTACGGGCATCTATGACTACGTTGCCAACAAGGTGGCCGACGACTACTCGATCGCCGGTCAGGTCTGGATCCAGTTCGAAGGTGTGCTGACCACAATCGTTTGGTCCGGCGTGGTAGCGCTGGTGGCCTACAAGCTGGTCGATATGCTGATTGGCCTGCGCGTGCCGGAAGAGGAAGAGCGCGAAGGTCTGGATATCACCTCGCACGGTGAAACCGCGTATGAGGTCTGATATCTGCCAAGGTGTTGTGCTGGAGAGCTGATTGGGAATCTTCTCTCAGGAGTTTCGCCCCGGCCATGTGCCGGGGCTTTTTTATTTTCGGGCCCGCCCCTCAAACGGGTGTCAGTATTCGCAGGGTGCTTAAATCGGATCTTAAAAAGTCTCAATTGTCTTTAATGCCTGCGGGGCATAGAGTGCCAGTGAGGCAGTTTCCTCCACCTGCAGAACGCTCCCCGTATCTGTCAGGCCATTTGAAAGCGCGACGCCATGTCGCGCTTTTTTTTTGCCCATGGCGCGCGCATATAGCACCCATGGGGCGGCGCATGGTCTCAGGACCTTTGAAATGCGTCAAACATCCCCATATTCAGATCCCTTATGCTGGGCTCCGCATATGCTTATTCAGGGCGGGCCTGCAGCCTCGTGGCCGTTCCACTACAATCGGGGCGGACAATAAAGCTGATTCATTAGGATGGATATGGTCCCGCATCTCATCACCGCGCTGAACGGTCCGCTACTCGAACTCGAGAAGAAGATCCTGGACGCCACACCGTCCATCGAGCGCTGGTTCAGGCTGGAATGGCAGGAGCATACTCCGCCGTTCTATTGTTCCGTGGACCTGCGCAACGCCGGCTTCAAGCTGGCGCCGGTCGACACCAACCTGTTCCCGGGCGGTTTCAACAACCTCGCGCCCGAAATGCTGCCGCTGGCGGTCCAGGCCGCCATGGCCGCGATCGAGAAGATCTGCCCGGACGCCAAGAACCTGCTGCTGATTCCCGAGCGCCACACCCGCAACATGTTCTATCTGCAGAACGTGGCGCGGCTGTCGCTGATCATGCGCCAGGCGGGCCTCAATGTGCGCCTGGGCTCGCTGTCCGAGGAAATCACCGAACCCACCCCGATCGAGCTGCCCGACGGTCAGACGCTGGTGGTGGAGCCGCTCGCGCGCCTTGGCGCCAAGGGCCGCCGGCTGGGCCTGAAGGATTTCGATCCATGCTCGATCCTGCTGAACAACGACCTGTCGGCCGGGATCCCGCCGATCCTGGAGAACATCAACGAGCAGTACCTGCTGCCGCCGTTGCACGCCGGCTGGTCCACCCGCCGCAAGAGCAGCCACTTCGCCGCCTATGACGAGGTGGCCAAGAAGTTCGCCAAGCTGATCGACATCGACCCGTGGATGGTGAATCCGTATTTCGCGCGGCAGACTGGCGTGAACTTCCATGAGCGCATCGGCGAGGAAGAACTGGCTGACGCGGTGGAAGGCGTGCTCAAGAAGATCGCGAAAAAGTACCGCGAGTACGGCATCAAGGAAACGCCCTACGTGGTGGTCAAGGCCGACGCCGGCACCTACGGCATGGGCATCATGACCGTGCGCGACCCGTCCGAGGTGAAGGGCCTGAATCGCAAGGAGCGCAACAAGATGAGTGTCGTGAAGGAGGGCCTCGAGGTCTCCGACGTCATCATCCAGGAAGGCGTGCACACCTTCGAAAAGGTCAACGACGCGGTGGCGGAGCCGGTGGTCTACATGATCGACCGCTACGTGGTGGGCGGCTTCTACCGCGTGCACACGGGCCGTGGCATCGACGAGAACCTGAACGCGCCGGGCATGCACTTCGTGCCGCTGGCCTTCGCGCCGAACGGTATGCCGGACAGCCACGCCAAGCCGGGCGCGGCCGTGCCGAACCGCTTCTACATGTATGGCGTGGTGGCGCGCCTGGCCCTGCTGGCCGCGTCGCTGGAACTCGAGAAGACCGACCCGAATCCGATCATCTGATTCGTAACGCCCCTGCAATCCACCATGCGCATTCTGTTCATTACCGACCCGCTGGAGACCTTCAAGACCTACAAGGACTCCACCTTCGCCATGATGACCGAGGCGGCGGCGCGCGGGCACGAGCTGTTCTTCTGCCTGCAATCGCAGCTTTCGCTGTCGGCCAACGTCGTGGAGGCCATGGTGCGGCCGCTGGAGCTGACCGACGACGCCCAGGCCTGGTATCGGCTGGGCGATGCCGCGATGATGCCGCTGTCCGCGTTCGATGCGGTGCTGATGCGCAAGGATCCGCCGTTCGACATGGAGTACGTGACCAGCACCTGGTTGCTGGAACTGGCCGAAGCGCAGGGCGCGCGCGTCTTCAACAAGCCGCGCGCGATTCGGGACCACTCGGAGAAACTGGCGATCGGCCAGCATCCGCAGTTCATCACGCCGACGCTGGTGACGCGCGATGCCGGCCGCATTCGTGAATTCCATGCCGAGCATAAGGACATCATCGTCAAGCCGCTGGACGGCATGGGCGGCATGGGTGTGTTCCGGGTAGGCGCCGACGCCATGAACCTGGGTGCGATCGTCGAGACGCTTGGCGACAACGGCGCGCGCACGCTGATGGTCCAGCGCTACATCCCGGCCATCAAGGATGGCGACAAGCGCATCCTGCTGATCGGCGGCAAGCCGGTGCCGTATTCGCTGGCGCGGATTCCGCAGGGCACCGAAATTCGCGGCAATCTGGCCGCTGGCGGGGTGGGGCGGGCGCAGGAGTTGAGCGCGCGCGATCGCGAGATCGCCGAAACCCTGGCGCCCGGACTATGGAAACAGGGCTTGCTGCTGGTAGGGCTGGACGTGATCGGCGACTACCTGACCGAAGTAAATGTGACGAGTCCGACCTGTTTTCAGGAGATCGCCCAGCAGACCGGCTTCAATGTCGCGGGCATGTTCATCGACGCGCTGGAGCAGGCCGTAGCCGCCGACCGTCGCTGACGGTCTCCAACCGCCGCTGGTCTCCGCCGATGTTCAGGCGCCACAGTTGGCGCGGCGGGCGGGGCCGCGGATTGGGCGGTCAGGCTGCCTGCTACAATTCGGGCAGTCCAACGGATTCACCATCATGGCAGGAATTCTGATCATCGCTCATGCGCCACTGGCTTCGGCGCTGCGCGATTGCGCTGGCCACGTCTACTGCGGCCAGCCGCAGCGGGTGGAGGCGATCGACGTTATCGCCGATGCCGACCCTGCGGCGGTGCTGGCCGAGGCGCGGAAGCGCCTCGCAGACGTTTGCGAAGAGAACGGCGCCCTGGTGCTGACCGATATCTTCGGCGCCACGCCTGCCAATATCGCCGCGCGGCTTGCCGAGCCGGGTCGGGTCAAGGTGCTGGCCGGTGTCAACCTGCCGATGCTCGTGCGCGCTATCTGCTATCGGACGGAGAAGCTCGACCAGCTTGCCACCAAGGCCTTGGCCGGAGGCGCCCAGGGCGTGCTGCAAATAGGCACGACCGCCGTCCAGAACCAAACCGCAAATCATCCCGACAAATATGCTGCAGAGGGACACCACCATCATCAATAAGCTCGGGCTTCATGCCCGCGCATCCGCCAAGCTCACGCAGTTGGCGGGTAGCTTCAACAGCCAGGTCAAGATGTCCCGTAACGGCCGCCAGGTCGACGCCAAGAGCATCATGGGCGTGATGATGCTGGCCGCCGGGATTGGATCGACAGTCTCGATCGAGACTGACGGCCCTGACGAGCAGGAGGCGATGGATGCGCTGCTGGCGCTGATCGCCAACCGCTTCGGCGAAGGCGAGTGAAGTTCGACGGTAATCCAGGCTTTTTCTAAACGTTCCTGACGGAGCGGTTCATGCCCTTTGCCTTGCACGGCATTCCGGTTTCTCGTGGGGTCGCCATCGGGCGAGCCCATATTCTTGCGCCGGCTGCGCTGGATGTGTCGCACTACCTGGTCGACGAAGACCGGCTCGAAGCCGAGGTGGAGCGATTGCGCTCGGCACGCGCCGCGGTGCGGGCCGAGCTGATCACGCTCAAGCGTGACCTGCCGCGCGACGCGCCGGAGGAAATGGGGGCATTTCTCGATGTCCACGCGATGATCCTCGACGATGAGGCCCTGTCGCGCGAACCCGAGACGCTGATTCTCCAACGCCGCTATAACGCCGAGTGGGCCCTGACCACGCGACTCGAAGAACTGATGCGTCAGTTCGACGAGATCGAGGACGAGTATCTGCGCGAGCGCAAGGCCGACATCGAGCAGGTGGTGGAGCGGATCCTGAAGGTGCTGGCCGGGGCGCCCGTGCTGGCGCCGGCGCCCGTGCCGACGCTCGCGCCGGATGGCGAGGCCACGCCGGGCGTGATCGTGGTGGCCCACGACATCGGCCCGGCCGATATGCTCCAGTTCAAGCACACCGTGTTCCACGGTTTCGTGACGGACCTGGGCGGCCGTACATCGCACACGGCTATCGTCGCGCGCAGTCTCGACATCCCCGCCGCGGTGGGCGTCAAGAACGCGAGTGAACTGATCCGACAGGACGACTGGATCATCATCGATGGCGATGCCGGCCTGGTGATCGTCGATCCGTCGGCCATCATTCTTGAAGAGTATCGGCACCGCCAGAGCGAGCGCGCGCTTGAGAAGAAGCGCCTGCAGCGGCTGCGCCACATGCCGGCGGTGACGCTGGACGGGCTCGAGATCGAGCTGCTGGCCAATATCGAGATGGCGGAGGATGCCGGTGCGGCGCTGTCCGCCGGCGCCGTCGGGGTGGGGCTGTTCCGGTCCGAATTCCTGTTCATGAACCGGCGTGGCGAGTTGCCGGATGAAGACGAGCAATTCCACGCGTATCGCAACGCCGTGGAAGCGATGCACGGGCTGCCGGTCACGATTCGGACCATCGACATCGGTGCCGACAAGCCGCTCGACGGCCGTGGCGACGACTTCGAGACCGCGCTGAACCCCGCACTGGGTTTGCGCGCGATCCGTTGGTCGTTGTCAGAGCCGGGGATGTTCCTGACCCAGTTGCGGGCGTTACTGCGCGCTTCCGCGTTCGGCCCGGTCCGGATTCTGATCCCGATGCTGGCTCACGCCGGTGAGATCGACCAGACGCTGGACCTGATCGAGCAAGCCAAGCGCCAGCTCGACGAACGCGGCCTGCCGTACGACCCGGGTATCAAGGTCGGGGCGATGATTGAGATCCCGGCTGCTGTGCTGCTGCTGCCGCTGTTCCTCAAGCGCATGGACTTCCTGTCCATCGGCACCAATGACCTGATCCAGTACACGCTGGCGATCGACCGCGCCGACAATGCCGTGGCGCACCTCTACGACCCGCTTCACCCGGCCGTGCTACAGCTGATTGCCCGGACGATCCGCGAAGCCAACCACGCGGGCGTGCCCGTCGCCGTGTGTGGCGAGATGGCGGGGGATCCGGCAATGACCCGGTTGCTGCTGGGCATGGGACTACGCGAGTTCTCGATGCACCCGGCGCAATTGCTGCGGGTGAAGCAGGAGGTCATCCATGCGGACTGCGAGCGCCTGAACAAGGCGGTCGACCAGATCCTGAACTGCTACGAACCGGACGAGCTTACGGTCGCGTTGAAGCAGCTGACGGCGTGACACCACCCTGAAACCCTGAGGATTTCAGGGTTTTAGGGCGCGATTACAGTGTCGTTTGCGGCACTTATGCCGCCGAAAAGTGGCCAGTCAATCGCCTCAATTCCTCGGTTTGTGATGCATACGGACAGTCCGTTGCAAGTGCATTAATGGGAATTGTTATCATTTCTAATCTCTGATATTCTGCCTCTCATCGCGTGCGGCATGCCGGTGCCGACGCCGCCCCCAAGGAGGCTTTTGTGTACGTCTGCATTTGCAACCAGGTCACTGATCATGAAATCCATGGCGCCGCCCACCTCGGCGTGTCGACAATGGATGAGCTGGCGGAAACGCTTGGCGTTGGGACCTGCTGCGGCCGTTGCCGCGAATGCGCGCAGCAAGTGCTGTGTGAAGGCGTTGCCGCGGTGAAGACCGTGAGGGCCTCAACTATGGCTACGATCAAAGTTGTCGAAATTTCGTCCTGTTCGACGACTACGTCACATGCCATAATGGACGCTCGGGACCCGGCAGTCGCGAACGACCGGCGCACAGCGCTGGTTGCCTGATTCGAATACCGCAGAATTACCCAAAGAACGCGTGCATTGAGAGCGCGCCCACGGACGAAAGTCCGAGGCGCGCTTTCTTGTATTTGCGCTCCTTGTCATTCGTGCCGCTGCCTGGGTCCGTTGTCGTTTGCAACAGGAGCCCTGTATGAAAGGTGACAAGAAGGTCATCCAGCATTTGAACGCGCAGCTGAAGAACGAACTCACCGCGATCAACCAATATTTCCTGCACGCCCGTATGTATCGCCACTGGGGGCTGAAGAAGCTCGGCGACGTGGAGTACAAGGAATCCATCGGCGAAATGAAGCACGCCGATCGCCTGATCGAGCGCATTCTGATGCTCGACGGCCTGCCCAACCTGCAGGACCTGCACAAGCTGCTCCTCGGCGAAGACACGCCCGAAATGCTCAAGTGCGACCTGAAGCTGGAGCAGGGTGCTCACGCCACCGTCAAGGAAGGCATTGCGTACTGCGAATCGGTTGGTGACTATGTCAGCCGCGAAATCCTGGTCGATATCCTCACGGACACCGAGGAGCACATCGAGTACCTGGAGACGCAGCTTGACCTGATCGACAAGGTCGGCCTGCCGAACTACCTGCAGTCTCAGATGGAGCCGGGCGAGCAGTAAGCGCGCAGGCAAAGGATTGGCCGCCGCGCGCGTCGCGATGACGCGCGGCGACGGCTGGTCAGACGCGCGGCGTTTCGAGACGCCGCGCCCGAATGCGCAATCGGTTAGTAACCGTTCTCATTCGGATTCTTGTACTCATCCAGCTGTATCAGCATGGACGGTCCGCGCCGGAGGGCTCCAGCGCCGGATCGTCCATCGCCCCGCAGCTCGGCGGACTCAGTGGTCCCCGCCGCAGACCTCGCAGCCCGGCGTGCGCAAGAGGCGCATCGTGGTCCACTCCATCGACATGGCGTTGACCATCAGCAAGCGTCCTGCCAGCGTCTCTCCTACACCAGTCAGCAATTTCAGGGCCTCAGCGGCCTGCACCGTGCCGATCATGCCGACCAGCGGCGCGAACACGCCCATCGTGGCGCAGGCGGCCTCAGGCGCCGGTTCGGATGGCGGGAACAGGCAGGCGTAGCAAGGCGCATCGGGATTGCGCAGGTCGAACACGGTGACCTGGCCATCGAAGCGTAGCGCGGCGCCGGATACCAGCGGCTTGCGGTGCCGCAGGCAGGTGCGATTCACGGCGTGGCGCGTGGCGAAGTTGTCGCAGCAATCGAGCACGACATCAGCCTGCGCGACGAGACCATCCAGTTCGGCGTCGCCCACCCGCATCGGCACCATGCGGATGTCGATGCCGGGGTTGATGCGCAGCATTCCCTCCCTGGCCGATTCGACCTTGGGGCGGCCCACGTTGGCGGTGGTGTGCAGGATCTGGCGCTGCAGGTTGGTCAGGTCAACGTCATCGTCGTCGACGATCGTGATCGTGCCCACGCCGGCCGAGGCCAGGTAGGGCAACGCCGCCGCGCCGAGCCCGCCTGCGCCGATCACCAGCGCATGGCCGGCCAGCAGGCGCTCCTGGCCTTCGATGCCGAGCTCGTCAAGCAGGATATGGCGCGAATAGCGCAGAAGCTGATCGTCGGTCATGGTCCACGTGGAATCAGGAGATCAAACAAAAACGGCCCGCCGGTGCAATACCGCGGGCCGCAGGGCTGAAGGCGGAAAGCGCCACGCGCCAGAGTCGCGCGGCGGGCTTCTCGCGTCCTGCCGTTACTTCTTGCCGGTCGGCGTACCCAGCGGATCGCCGATCGGGGCACTTGCGGGCGGCGGGCTGGAAGGCTTGGCCGGGGCCGCCGGCTTGGCAGCCGGTTTGGCGGGCGCCTTGCTGGCCGGCTTCGGGCTGTCGGAGCTGTCCGGCTTGCCAGCCGTGCCGGTGGCTTCCAGGCGCGACTTCGAACGTTGCACCG
Source organism: Cupriavidus sp. HMR-1 (assembly GCF_000319775.1). Taxonomy (NCBI): domain Bacteria; kingdom Pseudomonadati; phylum Pseudomonadota; class Betaproteobacteria; order Burkholderiales; family Burkholderiaceae; genus Cupriavidus; species Cupriavidus sp. HMR-1. The sequence goes on along the minus strand of NZ_ANKP01000092.1, from coordinate 1,610 downwards.
GCTTGCCGTCGAGCTGTGCGATGGCCTGCTGCAGCATGAAGTCCTCGGGCGAACCGAATTCCACCGGCTTCTTCTTGCGTTCCTTCTCGCGCTCTTCCGGCGTCTTCTTGGCGTTCTCTTCTTCCAGGCGGCGCAGTTCTTCCACACGGCGCTGCTCGCGTTCGGCCATTTCCGGCTCTTCCGACTCCTGCTTGTTGTGCAGGTGGCGTTCGGTGTCGATTTCACGCGTGATCAGCGCGTCGTCCGGATCGCCTTCGGGGTTCTGGTCGACCGGGATATCCGGGCGGATGCCCTTGGCCTGGATCGACTTGCCCGACGGCGTGTAGTAGTACGCGATCGTCAGCTTGATGCCGGTGTCGTTGGTCAGCGGGCGAACGGTCTGGACCGAGCCCTTGCCGAACGTCGTCTTGCCCATGAGCGTCGCGCGCTTGTGGTCCTGCAGCGCGCCGGCCACGATTTCCGATGCTGACGCCGAGTAGGCGTTGGTCAGCACGACCATCGGCAGTTTCTTGAACTCTGCCGGCAGATCCTTGAGCGGATCGTCCTCGAGCGACGACAGGCGGTAGTTGCTGAACGACGCCTTGTAGACGCGCTTGGCATCCGGTACCTGGCCGTTGGTCGATACCACGACCGAATCCTCGGGCAGGAAGGCCGCGGCAACGCCTACCGCGCCTTGCAGCACGCCGCCACCGTTATTGCGGAGGTCCAGCACGATACCGCGCAGGTTCGGATTCTTATCGGCCATCTCCTTGAGGCGACGGCCCAGATCGGTCACGGTGCGCTCCTGGAAGCTCGTCAGGCGCACCCAGCCGATGGTGTTGTTGTCGAGCATCTTGGTCTTGACCGACTGCACGCGGATTTCCGCGCGCGTGATCGACACCGGGAACGTGCGTTCCTCGCTCTTGCGGTAGATCGTCAGCGTGACCTTGGTGCCCGGCTCGCCGCGCATGCGCTTGACCGCCTGTTCCAGCGGCAGGCCGCGCACGGGCTTGTCGTCGATTCGCGTGATCAGGTCACCCGGCTGGATGCCGGCGCGGAACGCGGGCGTGTCCTCGATCGGGTTGATGACCTTGACCAGGCCCTCTTCCTGGGAAATCTCGATGCCCAGGCCGGCGAAGCGTCCGCGCGTGCCTTCCTGCAGTTCCTTGAAATCCTTCTCGTCCAGGTAGGCCGAGTGGGGGTCGAGGCTGGCGACCATGCCCTTGATGGCTTCGGTCAGCAGCTTCTTGTCATCGACCGGCTCCACGTATTCGCGCTTGATCTGCCCGAAGATATCGGCCATCAGCCGTAACTGGTCCAGCGGCAGCGGCCCGGTCGTATTCTGGGCGGTCGCCGAAATCTGCAGCGTGGCGAGCACGCCGGCAACGACGCCTATTGAGACGAGGCTAATGTTCTTGAGCGTCTTACGCATGAGGGCAGCCTGAACGTGTGAGGATTTGTGCAAGGGTCAGGTCCGTGCCGGGATGACCCGGGGGGCGGATTTGACCGACAGTATAAGAGGGTGCGGAGAAAAAGACCTGAGGGCCGCCATTCCATGGTGGGGGCGGCCACACAACGCGGCGCGCCTACCCGGGTGCGACCCGGGCCGGCGCATCCGCGCGCCGGCTGTC
>NZ_ANKP01000091.1:0-4700 GCF_000319775.1 Cupriavidus sp. HMR-1 | reverse complement strand
GCCGCCGGCCGCGTGACGAGGTGCCGGCCACGCAGCCGGCAGCCAAGCCAGAGTCCGATCCGATGCGGCCACGACCCCGCAGGGCTGCGCTCGGCCCTGTGCCGGGATTCGGTGAGAAATGGCTACGCACTGAGCCGCTGCGTGGCCCCGCGATGTCGAAAACCCACGCATGAACCCCCGATCTGTGCCCGATCTGTGCCCAAAGCGGCGCTTGCGCGGCCGCTTCCTACCTGCCAGACTCGCAAAAAAGGGCGGTTGAACTTCCTATACCCGACCTCGCCCTCGGCGCGGTCGCCGGCTAGCTTGAGGTTCACGGTCGTCACGTTGTGATGCAGGATTTCCATGGCCTTCTGGATTTCCGGCAGCTTGTCGATGAATTCCATCGCCAGGCCCTTGGCGAAGTGGCCGTGATCGTCAATCGCATCCTCGTGATAGAGCGTACGCATCTTGACGTGATCGTGGCGGTCGGCAGCGTTGCAGTAGGCCATGATCAGCTCGTAAATCGCCTGCTTGTCGAGCAGTTCGTCGAGCTGCTGTTCGCGCGTCTTGCCGCTCATCAGCTCAATCCCACGACCGGCAGCGCGACGCCGTGCACCGCGCGCGCCTGCTCGGAGCAGAGGAAGGTGATGACTGCCGCCAGATCGCCCGGCGCGACCCATTTCTTCGGATCGGCGTCTGGCATCGCGGCGCGATTCGGTGGCGTGTCGATGATGCTGGGCAGCACGCAGTTGACGTTGATGTTCTGCTCGCGCAGTTCGCCGGCCATGGCTTCGGTGATGCGGATCACCGCGCTCTTCGAGGCGCTGTAGGCCCCCATCTGCGCCACGCCTTTCTGGCCGGCGCCAGCGCCGACGTTGACAATCTTCCCGCCGCCGCCCGCCAGCATCGCCGGTACCGCGGCGCGCACGGCATTGAGCAGGGTGCCGACGTTGATGTCCTGCATCTTTTGCCAGTCGGCTGCCGCAGTGGCATGCACCGGGGTGCCCATGGCGAAACCGCCGGCGATGTTGCAGAGGGCGTCGAGACGGCCGAACTTCTGCATCGCGGCGTTAACCGCATTCTGCGCCGAGGCAGAGTCGAGCAGGTTGGCCGGCAGCAGCAGGCGTGTGTCGGCGGTGCCGGGATACGCTTGTTGCAGCACGGCCTCGCTGACGTCGGCCAGCGCCAGCCTGGCGCCACCAGCAGCAAAGCCTGCGGCAACCGCCTTGCCGAGAGAGCCGGCCGCGCCGGTAATCATCACCACCTGATTGTCGAAGCGCATGGCGTTTCCGTATGAGGAATCTGGTTTATTGAAGCAGACGGCAATGTGCGGGCGAATCCTGCAATCGTGTGAGCCCGCATGCCGGCGATTTCAGCTTGCCTTGGTGGCCGCTTGCGTCTGCCAGTAGGGGTGATCCGGCGGATATTGCGGACCGTCCGGCGACCACTCCGGCGGGCCGAAAATCCAGCCCAGCTTGTTGCGCCAGCCCTTGGCGTTCCAGACCTGGCGCAGCATGAAGGCGGTCTCGTGGAAAATCACGGTGGGCAGGCTGAAGGTCTTGAGGTCGTGCACCAGGCCGTATTTCACCGGGACGTCGCGGCGCTCTTCCTGGAAGGTGCCGAACAGCTTGTCCCAGATAATGAGGATGCCAGCGTAGTTCTTGTCGATGTAGATGCCGTTGCTGCCGTGGTGGGCGCGGTGATGCGAGGGCGTGTTCATGAACTTTTCGAGGAAGCCCAGGCGGTCGATGGCCTCGGTGTGGATCCAGTACTGGTAGATCAGGCTGATGCCGAATTGCACCGCAATCGCCAGCGGGTGAAAGCCGACGAAGGCCAGCGGCAGGTAGAACACGAAGGTATACGCCGGGCCCAGGGTCGACTGGCGCAGCGCAGTACTGAGGTTGTAGTGCTCGCTGGAATGATGATTGACGTGCTCCATCCAGAACAGGCGGCAACGGTGCGCGCTGCGGTGATACCAGTAATAGGTAAAGTCGTCGGCGAAGAACAGCAGCACCCAGGTCCACCAGACGAGGGGCGAGAGCGTGAACAGGCGATGTTCATAGACGAAAGCAAACAGCCAGCCGGTATAGCCTGCGCACAGGGCCCGCATGCCGAGCTTGATCAGGCCCAGCGAGATGCTGACGCTGCTGTCCTTGATCTCGTAGCCCCTTTTGCCCTTGCTCTTGGCGCGGCGCAGGGCGAACCACTCCCAGGCCATCAGGACCAGAAAATAGGGCATGGCGATGTAGAAGATGTTTTTGGCCCACCAGTCCAGCGTTTCCATAAGCTCCTCGATTCGCACGATGTATTGACTGTTAGCATTCTCTCCATTGTGTATCACTTGCCGCTTGACCCCGCACGACAATCTGTATGACAGCACGCGCCAAGACCGGAGTCGACGACCCTGCGGCCCTCGCGCCCAGCACCGCGGTCAGCTATCTGCTGGCCTTGTTCGACTATTTGCGCCTGCGGCAGATCGATGCGACCGAACTGCAGCGGAGCCTGAACGTGGATCTCAACGACCGCGATGCGCGCGTCAGCGAGCTGGAGGCGGCTGAATTGTTCAATCGCGCCGCCGTGCTGGCCCAGGATCCTGATCTCGGCGTGCATGTTGCCGAGCACATCCGGCCAGGGCATTACGGCGTTCTCGGCTATGTCGCCATGGCCTGTACGACCCTGGGCGAGGCCATGCTCGCCCAGCAGCGCTATCAGGGGCTGGTGATCACCGTTGCGCCGGTGGACGTGCGGATCGACGCCGAAGCGATCGTGTTGAGCTGGAACCGTTCGACCGATCTCCGCTACCGCCAGCTTGCGGAGTTCAATCTCGCCGGCATGCTGACTTTTGTGCGCTGGATCACCGGACAGGCGATCTCTCCGCTGGGCGTCGATTTCACATACGAGGCGCCGCAGCGCCTGGACGAGCAGCGCCGTGTGTTCGCCTGCCCGATACGCTTCCGGCAGGACAGTTACCGCATGATCGTGCCGAAGTCGTGGCAGGGACTGGGCCTGATCCAGCCGGACCCCGCCATGCGCCAGTTGATGGATCGCCTGGCCCAGCAGCAATTGCTGACGCTCACGCGCACGGACGATCCGCTGGTCCGCGCCCGCCGCCTGATCGCGCAGCGGCTGGGAGATGGCGAACTGGAGCTGAGTCATGTCGCCTCGGCGCTGCACGTCTCGCCACGGACCTTCCAGCGCAAGCTCCAGGAGCATGGTGAAAGTTTTACCCAGCTGGTCGATGGCGTGCGCAAGGAAATGGCTGAACGCTATCTGGAAGATGCCTCGCTGAGTCTCACGGACATCGCTTTTCTGCTGGGGTATTCCGCGCAGAGCGCCTTTGCGCGTGCCTACAAGCGCTGGACCGGGCACGCGCCGGCACGTACGCGACAGGCGGCGGCCGGTTGAGCCTTACTGAGGGGGCGGCATGGGCAGGGCCAGTGGCCGCAGGGGTTGACGGACAGGGTCCCAATCCGCGGCGGCCTGCCGCAGCCGCTCGATGCGCTCGGCGTCCAGCGGATGCGTCGAGAGCAGGGACGGTGCTTCACCGCCGTGTTCGGTGTGATAAGCCGCAAAAGTCTCGAATACCGAAGCGCCGCCGCCGGCGTGACCATAAAGTTTCTTCACTGCGGCGATGGCATGTCCGTCGGCGAGCGTTTCCGCCTGCCGGGAATAGCCGCGCTGGACCACGGTGGCAAAGGCCGTAGACAGGCTGCCGGCATTACCGGTTCGTATTCGGCAAAACGCGCTGGCTCGGCGCCCAGGATGGCGAGGTCGATGTCCACCAGCAGTTGCTGATCCGCATCAGCCGGTTTGGCGGTGTGGCAGGTCGCCATGATCAGCGCTCGCACCCGCCGGACCTGCGCTTCCCCTGCTCCGCTTCGCGTCAATTCGCCGGCGGCCCAGTCGGCACTGCGCTGCTCGTTGTCTTTGGCCTGCAGCCCGTAAATCGCGTCGTGAAACCAGAGGGCAATTTCAACGTCTCCGGCGTGAACCGCAAGGTCGAGCGCGCCTTCCAGTTGGGCGATGCACTCACCCAGATGCTGCAGCGAGTGGTAGCGGCGATGGGGTGGAAGTGCGCAAGACAATTGACCATGTCGAACTGATCGTGTGCGATACAGGGCCAAGAATTGCCCCGGATGGGCACGCGAAGGGCCTTGAACCCTTGTATCGAACGCTCGGTACAAACACGACAGGGTCGGGCCTGGGGCTGCCAATTGTTCAGGCCATCGCCACGCACACAGGGGCCACCATCCAACTGGAGTATGTCGACGAATCCGCGCAAACCGGTCTGCCGGTCCGTGTGTCGTTGCTGCAGGGCAACAAGGAACTGGCCAGCGCCGCCTTCAACGCCCGCGTGATCCCCAGCGTGGCCTACACCGACCCCGAAGTGGCATGGGTGGGCCTGACCGAAGACCAGGCCAAGGCGCAGGGCATCAAGGTCAAAAAGGGCCTGTTCCCCTGGGCCGCCTCGGGCCGCGCCATTGCCAACGGGCGTGACGAAGGCTTCACCAAGCTGCTGTTCGACGACAGCCCCGAAGCAGGATCAGGAGACGGCCATGCTGGCCGGGGCCACGGCAAGATCCTGGGCGGTGGCATGGTCGGCACCCACGCGGGCGACATGATCGGCGAGATCGCCCTGGCTATCGAGATGGGTGCCGACGCAGTGGACATCGGCAAGACCATCCACCCCCACCCCACGCTGGGCGAGAGCATCGGCATGG
>NZ_ANKP01000090.1:0-18868 GCF_000319775.1 Cupriavidus sp. HMR-1 | reverse complement strand
ATCACGAAAGCTGCTTATGCACAGTATAACGAGGCGTAGCTTTCACGTTGGAGAGGACTTCCCGCATCTGCTGACGGGGATCCGACATATGCTCGACGCACTTGAGTTGCTCGACCTGCGAGACGGTGACCGTATCGGGCACGGGACTGCAATGGGCATTTCTCCATCTCTTTGGGTCGAGCGCATGCCCGGCAAACTCAAGGTGCGACGTGGAGAGTGGATGCTTGACCTGCTCGCCGCCTGGCGCCTGATGCGCCAGTATCCGTCGGCTGGAGCGCAGGTTGAACGGGTCGCTGTCGCCATCTCTGGCCTTGCTAGTACTATTTTCCAGCGACAGGTGGATAGTGTGCTTCTGGAGCGCGTTATGCAGCTACGCCATCTGGACGCGAGGTTCGTTCAGCGCGCGCGAGACCCCAAGTGGGATTGGCGCCGAATCACGAGCCGGGCCACTCGCGAGGAAGGCCGGCTCGTTGCGATGGCGGTGGACGCGGATCCCGACGCCGTGAATCTCTTGTGGACCTGGCTTAGCGATCGGACAGTTTGGCGACGCAGCGAGGCATTGCTCGAGGTAGACGCAGCGTACTTTGAGCCAGATACGTTCATCCTGCTCCAGCAGGCACTTATGCATAAGGTGATGAACCGCGGAGTGATCATTGAAACGCTCCCATCGAGCAATGTTCGTATCAGCCTCTACAAGTCGTTCGATGAGCACCATGCGCTTCGCTGGATGCGGGTGCCAGGAGCGCTTCAGGAAGGTGATCCAGAGATAATGGTCTCACTCGGTTCCGACGATCCAGGCATCTTTGCGGGTGACTTGGGCGGTGAGTTTTACCAGCTGTATTCGGCATTGCGGAATCGGGGTATTGGTGACAAGGCTGCGTTGGATTACTTGAAGCCTCTCAATGAATGCGGGAGAACGCACCGATTCCACCACTCATCTTTAGGCTGAATGCCGACGCTTCAAGAAGAGTATCGGCATGTCGATATCGTGGAAGCTGCTGAGGCGGCTATTCCGAACTTCTCCGCTCGGTCAACAGAAGGAGAAATCCTTTGTCGGTGCGTTTAGATCCATTGAGGTCGATAAAAATGCAGATACCATGCGCCTCCTATACTCTGTAGGCATTGCCCGAGGCCGACGACCAAAATCTGCCAGTATGATTCGACAAAACGGCGTCGCGGCACGCAAAAAGGGGGGCTATCGGTGGATCTAGAGAGATTGCTCGTCCGTGCGGTGGAATTGCAAGAGGCCCTAGCCCGCGCAATGAATGGGGCCATCCCTTATGACTTTAGGTGGTCTGTTGCCCAGCGCGCTTGCGCGGTGGCTTGGGACCATGCATCGGCACTTCATCTTGCGATATCACATGAGTTGCTGGCGCCTGCAATAGGTCTGCTGCGGCTACAGTACGAGGCCTTCGCGCGCGCGGCCTGGCTTGGATATGCGGCTTCTGACCACAATCTCGAGTTGATTTCTGCCCCCTTATCGGAGAAGACTTCCGAAGCTGCAGAGAAGGTCCCCACCCTTTCTAAGATGGTTGAGCAGCTTGGCAAAAGCGATGCGCCGGGAGCTCGTTCGGCGCACCAGATGCTTCTCTCTTTCAAAGGTCCAAATTGGGCGGTCCTAAATTCGTATGTCCACACAGGGATCCATCCGCTGACCGCCGCGTCCGGTAAATTCCCGGAGCATTTGGCTGCTGGGGTCCTCAGAATGTCGAACGGGTTGGCTATCGGCAACGGAATGGTCGCCGTGGTTTCATCGGGCGATAGGATCCGGATCAACACTGTGCGATCAATTCAACAGCAATTTCTAGACTGTTGCCCCGACGTTGTTCACCCGACATAACGGTCTTTAGTCAATGCCCTACAGTTCTCCTTCAACGCATAGTGTGTGCGCCGCTGAAACCTACGGCAACCAGGGACATGTGAAGGTGAAGGCGTTTGTGTTCCGATGTCTCGCGGAGTGCTATTGCTTAACGAGCTTCGCCGGGTCCTCAGCCCTAAGCGACGGTTTGCGCCGTGAAGTATCCGACGGTAGTTCCGCGTGGACGAGCACCAGGTCCTCGACTCGTAGTGATCCTGCCACTTCCCTAAAGTGAACTCAGCGATCAGCTACTATCAGCGTGGCGCCTGTCGGAACTCTGAGCTTCCCGATAGCCCATTCGATAATCTCAGCTGGTGGCTTCATATATTGTCCAATTTAGTTGCCTGGGACAGGAATGAATCAGAACGTACCTGTGATGCTCGACGCATGCGTCGCCATGCGAGGCAGCTACGACAACTTGGTCGAGCGCGCCGACGGCGCGCTGAAATGGCTCGTCAGCAAGGGCGTTCGAGTCGACGCGACTCGAACGCAGAAGCTAATGAAGAGCATCAGCCAAATGAGCGATGCGGTCCGCTCCGGAAAGGCGCAGGAGCCCAACCTTGGGCAACTATGGGAAATCTCCGAGCTGGATGACCTTATCCAGATTGCGACACAGCTGGAACATATTGACGACCCGCGGTTTCTTGCGACTTTGGCGAAGGTGACAGGCGGCCCGCACCTTCTCGAAGAGGAAAAGACCACCGGCGGCAGCATTCAAGGTCGAAACGCTACCTTTGAATTATTTGCTGCTGCCCGATTTACAAGGGCTGGCCTTCCAGCGCTGTTCAAGTCTGATGCCGATGCGACGATTGAGACGCCATTGGGTGCCGTGGCACTCGAATGCAAGCGTATCGCCGCTGCCGAGAAGCTTGAGCGCAATATTGGCGAGGCAGCCTCTCAAATTATGAATCGCATTTCGAATGACGGCATCAAGGCGGGAATCGTGTGCGTATCGCTTTCGAGACTCGTCCACCAGATCGCCTTGGAAAATCGGGGCAACATCTTTGCCGACACATCGGAATTCCGGGACATGCTGCGCGCGATGTTGGCAAGTTGGGGGCCAGCGATTACCGCAGCGTGCGGTCACTTGGCTCCGTCAGTCCTGGCGATTGGGATGCACTACAAGTTGCCTTTTATTGACAAATCGACATGCGCACCGACGATGCTGAGCCGGTTCATGTTGTATAACCTGCTCGACAAGACTCACCAGCAAGCTATGCTTGAGTTGGGCGTGTACATCCACGAACGGCTTGGCGCGTCGACCAGGTAGCGTTCCTCGAAACGTGCCAATCCGTCGTACCAAAACTTGAACGCCTGCTTCGGGGTGCGGTGACGATCTTGCACGGCAATGCGGAGTCGGTCTGCAGCCCTCGGCCATCCCGTAGCAACGACGAACCAAATCTTGAGGCGACCATGCCGACTGAGTTTCGAATGGTTTCCTGTGGTCCGGTTCAACCCGCTTCTGCCGAAAAATAGCATCAATGTTCCGCCGCTGGAGTTCAACGAGCGAGTTGGGGGCGGAGCAAAAACTCACCGGGCATCATGGTCTTTGGCGGTACTGAGGTTTGCTTCTGTGGTGGCACCCGGACTCCATGGGTGACCGACCGTATCATGTCCTCGTCATTGGAGATCGCCCATGCCTCGGCCAGGTAGGAAAAGACGGAACGACGAATTGCTTCAGCGTTCGGGCAACGTCAGAGGGATTAGCGCCAGCCTAAGTATTCGCGCAGACAGACCTCGATCCTTGCAGCCAGAACGGGCGACTATGCTTACCATGCACATCGAGGGAGAATTCACAGAGCTAGTCGCAGGAATTTCGCAGTTTTCGATCATGGCCTACGTCAATACGAATCCCGTCGTGGGTCAGGCGGAGGTGCCATCGATTGGCGCCTTCACTGCTATCAAACCAGCTCTACAGGGCGCCATCGACCTATCCCCAAGTGAATTTCAGTCTCTGCTAACGATGGCGTCTGCCGGAATGCTTCGATCCTGCTATTTCGTGTTCACGAAGCCTCGCTACCGTTCGGCATTGATAGTCAACGCGGACTTCAATTCGATGACGACGGACGAGCTTGCCGATTAGCCTATGCTGCCGGGAAGCCGCTGCTAGTGTGGCTGGTGAGCTTGCGGAACCCAAAACACCATGTCGAGCAATCGTCCAGCTTGCGCGGTTTCAACCGGCGTATCCGTTAGGTGCGATACGGTAAAGGTAACGGTTCATAAGATCCACCGAGGGCTGCTTTGAGATTCTCTCAAACTTGAGGAGCGGGTCGTCCGCGACGATCAGGAACAGCGTGGGCCCAGGGATTTCGGCAAGGGTGGGCTGAAAAGGGAGGGGAAGTGCCTCGGCGGGCGCTTGCGGAGCAGTCTCACTAATTCGTGTCCCGACTCACGCTAGTCTCACTAATTCCGGTTCTGAGGCGCGCGAACCGTGACTGAATTAATTGATAAGTCCTTGATTTCTCGGAATACGCAGTCTCACGAATTCCGGTTTCTCACAGTTGGCATTGCTGGACCACGCTTTGCCGACTGAGAGATGTTGAATGCATGAACGCCCGGCCAGTCCGGGCGTTTTGCTGTGGCTTTGGCGCTGCGAAAGGTCGAGGCTTGCCAGTGGAGCGAGGAATGTTGGAAGGGATCCGTAGCGGCATTGGAATTCTGACAAGCCTGGGAGTTGTACTCCCAGTCTTCGCAGTCGTTGGACTTGGATTCCTGGGGGCCTATGTCTGGCGACGAGCCGGGTCATCCCACAGCCTTATGACAAGGCTCTGGCAGCTATTTCACGGCAAGCAAGAATGCAAGGACCCCGTGATCGGTGAGTTTCTTGACGAGCAGGGGGCTCTTCTTCAATTTCGCTTCACGACGGGTGTGCGCGCGCGAACGCGGCAGCAGGCTCAGGCTTTAATCCGATGGACGCGTGAGAACAACGAGGACATGGGGCATGTCGCTGCATGTGGGCCATATTTCGATCTCGAGAAAGTCGAACTCAAAGCGGAAGATCAACTGCCCAACGGCTGGCTCCTTCTCGCGAGATTCTTCGCCGCCATAGTGTTCTTCACCCTTAGCTTGACAGCCGCGTGGGGAATCGCATTTTGGGATGATGCAGTTCTTCAAATGAAGAAGAGCAAAGTCTTCTTCTCTATCAACGCGACGAGTGCAAAACGATTCGGTGTCGCGGAGAAGCTCTCACTTGATCAATGCTCAAACCAAACGGCTGCCGACTCAACGTTTAGCCCAGAAGACAGAGAGATCGTGTGCAAGCTTCTCAGGAGCGATGGGCTGGCCTCATACATCAATGAAACCGTGAAATCGCAGCGACTTGCACTAGCATTTCTTCTACTGGCGTTTGCGTTCTTCTGCCGCGAACTCACTGTATGGTTCCTTCAAGGTGTGAGCTCTCAAGAAATGCTCCGGCGCCTGCGTGGCCGCAAGCGCTTAGAGGGCCCGTTGGCTCTCGTCGAGCCCGGAGGCAATCCTCAGACTCACGATAGCCGTCACGATGGTGCAGTTGGCACCCCCACACGCAAATGACGGAGCGGACAAGCTCGCAATGGTCGCTTCATAGGGACACTTGAATCGACGTCACAGCATCGCGGAGCGCGGCAGAAAATGGCCGCGAAGATATGCCGCAGTGCAAGCTTGAAGCGGAAATGGCGGCAAGCGCCATTTCCGCACAGGTGGGCACCAACATCCACCCCTCAAACCGCAAACCGTCTCCGTCCCTCCGACCAAGTCTCCAGCACCTTCAACTTCCCAATCTCCTCCGGCGCCATCTGGAGCGGGTCCTTATCCACAATCACCAGATCCGCATACTTCCCCGCCTCCAGGCTGCCGACGATCTGGTCCATTTGGCATTGCCACGCCGCGTCGATCGTCACCGCCCGCAGTGCCTGCGCCACGGTAATGCGCTCCGCCGGGTTGAGCACGCCACCGCCGTCGCGCATGGTGCGGTTGACGGCGTTGTCCATGTAGCGGATCGGCTCGATCGGCGTCACGTTGTAGTCGGAGTGGAGCGAGATGCGCAGGCCGCCGCGCAGTGCCGATGCGCAGGGGTCGTAGAACTGGGCGCGCTGGGGGCCGAGGATGTTGTCACGGAATGCCTTGCCCCAGTAGTGCACGTGTCCGATCAGGAATGACGGCGACACGCCGAGCTTTGCCATTCGTTGAATCTGCTCGGGGTGCAGGACGCTGCAGTGTTCGATGCGGTGTCGATGATCGGCGCGTGGTGAGCGTTTCAGCACGTGTTCGTAGACGTCCAGCGTGGTGTCGATGGCGGCGTCGCCGTTGGCGTGGACGGCGACTTGCCAGCCGAGGTCGTGCGCGCGTTGCACGCCCTCGATCAGTTGCTCGGCCGTGTAATTCAGCGCGCCGCGGCTGGTGGAGTTGAGATACGGCTCGCGCTGGTAGCCGGTGCGGGCCTGGTTGGAGCCGTCGGACCAGAACTTGATGCCGTGAAGCCGGAAGCGATCCGTGCCGGCGCCCGGCTTGATGCCTCGCTCTACCCAGCCATCCATCCGGTCGGACGTCAGGAAGCCCGAATAGCGGACAGGAGGATCGTCGCGCATGGCGGCGTTGACGATATCGAGGTCATGCACGCCGCTGGTGCCAATGCCGGCATCGTGCAGGCTGGTACACCCCACGGCGCTGGCGCGGTCGAATAGCTTGCGAATGCTGGCGACCATTTGCGCGGCGTTGGGCATCGGGGCGACTTTCAGGAAAGGGCCGTATGCGGGGCCTTCTTCAAGTCGGCCGGTCAGGTCGCCCTTGTCGTCGCGGACAAAGCGGCCCTGGGGTGGGTTCGGCGTATCGCGCGTGACGTTGGCGAGCTTCAGGGCCGCGCTGTTGACGTAGGCAATGTGTCCGTTCGATTCCAGGATGAAGACCGGATTGTTGGGCGCGACGGCATCGAGCCGTTGTCGCGTGACCGGTGCGCCGGGCATCAGCGAGGGATCGAGCGCCTGCGCGCGGACCCACTCGCCCGGCTTGGACTTTGCCGCCTCGGCTCGGATCTTCTCGAGTGCCTGGTCAATCGACGTGGTGGTGAACGGGCCCACGTCGAGCCATGCGTCGAGCACGGCCAGCGCGGAGTGCATGTGTGGTTCGACGAATCCCGGCAGCAGCGTGCGTCCACCGAGGTCGATGGTTTGCGTGTCCGGGCCACGGAACTGCGCGACCGCTTCCATCGAGCCAACGGCCACGATGCGGCCATCGCGCACGGCCAGGGCCTTGGCCGTCGGCGATCCGCTGGCCATGGTGTAGATCGGCCCGTTGGTGAAGATGAATTGCGCGTAGGGGGATGTCGAAGGAGACGTAGCCGGGGGGCTCTCGGCGTAAGCCGAGGGGAATCCGAAGGTGGACATTGCACCGAGCGCCAGCGCGCCGGTCAGGAAGTCTCGGCGCGACGCGCGCGCGAGCAGGACTGCTGCACCACCAGGACTGCAGTAGAAGCACATGTGGTTACCCCATCGTTATCGTTGCTGTGTTGGGAATGGCGCGTATGTGGCGTCGACTGTAGCCTGCCGGACGATAGCAGTGACCGTCCATCAGCGTTTTCGTCAATTGCCGGCGTGGCTCGCAAAAGCGAACGCCGTCTATCGGTGCGAGGCGGCATCACCTTCGGCATCTGCCATCGCACTATCGGTCATGTCAGTAGATTGAGACATCCCAAGGCTGAACACCGCGACCAGCACGCAACCGATGCCGATGATCTGGCTCTGGCCGATCTGTTCGCCGAGCAGCGCGGCAGCCAGCACTACCGCTGATACCGGTGCCACCGCAGTGAACAGCGCCGCCTCTGCACCGCTCACTCGCGCCGCGCCGGCGTACCAGAGCAGAAAGCCCCCCACGGTTGGAATCAGCGCGTAGTACGCGACGGCGGCGAGCGCGTCGCCGGAGAGCGCGTCGCCGGAGAGCGCGTGCATCCACGGCATCTCGAAGCCGGCCGGTATCGCCGCCACCGCGAGTCCGAACGCGGCCATGATGGTCGAGAGTGCAAGCGGCGCGATTGGTGTCTGGATCCGCTTGTTGAGCAGGATGAAGACACCCTCGCAGCCCACGGCGCCGAAGATCAGCACGCTGCCGAGCAATGAGTGCGCACTGCCTGCGTCGTCGCGGAATACGATAGTCAGGACACCGGCAGCCGCCAATGCGATGGCCAGCAACACGGCGCGTCGCGGCCGCTCGCCAAGCACCATGATGGCGATTGCCGCGGAGACCACCGGCAGCGTGCCGATGATCACGCCCGCGTCGGTGGCAGAGGCATGCCGGAGCCCCAGGATCAGCAGCGTCGTATAGCCGACGCTTCCAGCGCCCGCCTGCACCAGCAGCAGGCCCCATTCCCTCGGCGCGAGGATTGGCCAGGTTGTTCGGGTCACGCGCATCAGTACAAGGAACAGCGGAAGCGCGATGGCGAAGCGAAGCGCCGTTGCAGTGAACGGTGGCAGGCCGGCGGCCACGATCTTGCTGGCCACCACGGTGCTGCCGACCGTGATCATCGCCAGCGTCAGATAGAGATAGCCGTGCATTCGTCTGGACATGGTCCTTCCTTTCTTGCCCGATGGGGGATGGCGGAAAGGTGCAGGATCGCGAACCGGACGCGGTGTCGTCTTGAATGAAATTGCAAGCGTGGCGGGGAAGGCCGGCTACGATGCGCTGCAGGCACGCGCGTACATGCTGGGCGAGATGCCGTACGTGCGAACAAAGATGCGCGTCATATGGCTCTGGTCGGCGAAGCCGCTCGCTGCGGCAGCGTCCGCGAGCGACATGCCGCGCGCGATCAGATGCCGCGCCGCGATGATGCGGCGCTGGATCATGTAGGCGTGTGGCGTCATGCCAGTCGCCCGCGAGAACGCGCGGATGAACTGGAAGCGGCTCAGGCGGCACTCATCGGCCAGTTCGCCGAGCGTGAGCGGCGCGGCTGAATCGTCGTCGATGCGACGTCGCGCCATTGCGATCTCTGCGAAGCCCGGGCTGCGTGTGTCCGAGCGGGTTTGCCCATGCATCGTGTCGGCCAGCAAGGTGAGCAGCAATTCCTCGCGCAGTACCGAGGCATGTTCCGCGTGCGCGGCCGTCATGGCGGCGAACAGTGTCAGAAAGCGTTGCGCGAGCCGCACATCGCGCATGACTGGGTGGGCGAACTCGAAGTTCCGTGTCCGTCCTTCCGTCACATCCAGGATCGCGTCGGCGACCACGGGTGGATCTAAATAAAGCATCTGCCAGGCACGGCCGGCATCGCCGATCGGCATGCCGTCGTGCACTTCGCCAGGGTTGACCGTGATCGTGTCGCCGGGACCGGCCTCCACGATTCCCTGCCCGCTGGCCGATTTCTGCGCGCCCTTGCCGATCACACCGATGCCAAACTGATCATGCGTATGCCGACCGAACGCGTGGCGCGAGTCGGCCTGCACAGCCTGTGCGCCGGCAACATGACAGCGGAACATCTGGAACTGGCCTCCGGCCAT
Organism: Cupriavidus sp. HMR-1; assembly: GCF_000319775.1. Taxonomy (NCBI): domain Bacteria; kingdom Pseudomonadati; phylum Pseudomonadota; class Betaproteobacteria; order Burkholderiales; family Burkholderiaceae; genus Cupriavidus; species Cupriavidus sp. HMR-1. Next base: position 9,550 of record NZ_ANKP01000090.1, on the reverse strand, counting down.
TTGCGCTCCCATTTGTCTGGCCATTCGTGCGACACCGCTACTTTATCGCGCCCACGGTGAAAGCGGCGACAAAGCGATCGAGGAACACGTTGTACAGCAGCGCTACCGGCACGCTGACGATCAGGCATGCACCCATCAGCGAGCCCCAGAAATAGACGTCGCCGCGCACAAGGAAAGTGGGCACGCCCACGCTGACCGTGTACTGCGAGGAACTCGTGATGAACGTCAGCGCGTAGACAAACTCCTGCATCACCAGCGTCAGCGTGAAGATGATGACGGTGAGAATGCCCGCTGACGATAGCGGCACGATGACTTTCAGGAACGCGCCAAAGCGGCTCATGCCATCCATCATCGCGGCTTCCTCAATGTCCCGGGGCACCGCCTTGAAGAAGCCCATCATCAGCCAGGTGCAGAACGGCACGGTAAAGCTCGGGTACACGAGCACGAGCGACCAAAGCGAGTCCTGCAGACCCAGCGCGCCGACGATGCGCGAGAACGGAATGAACAGGATCGTGGGCGGAATCAGATAAGTCAGGAAGATGGCGATGGCGAGTTGTCGTCCTCGGGGTCCCGATAGTCGCGCCAGGCTGTAGCCCGCCGGTACCGCGAGCACGAGCGTGATGATGACCACGAAAACGCCCACCAGCAGCGTGTTGAGCAGCCATCGCAGGAATGCGGTTTCCTGGAACAGTACCCGCAGGTTCTCCATCGTGGGTGGCAGATTGAACACGAACGGATTGTTGGCTGTGTTGATCAGGTCGTGCACATCCTTGAAGGTGGTGATCAGCATCCAGTAGAACGGGAAGGCGCAGAACACGGCGAAGGTCGCCAGTGTGGCGAACACCGCTACCCACGCGCAGCGCGCGGGCCAGCGCGACGCAAGCCAAGCCTGCTTCCAGCCTTCTGATGCCGATATCGCTTCCATGTCACGTCACCTCGGAACGATGCGCCACCGTCAGCAGCAACGTGACGACCGCCACCAGCAGTGGGAACAGGAAGAGCGAGATCGCCGCGCCTTCAGCCAGGTCACCGCCTTGTATGCCTGTAAAGAAGGCCAGGCTGGCCAGCACCTGGGTCGTATCGTAGGGGCCGCCGCGCGTGAGCACGTAGATGATGACCATGTCGGTCAGCGTGAAGACGATGCCGAACAACATCGCCACCAGCATGACCGGCATCAGCAACGGCACGTCGATCCTGAACAGCCGCCGCCAGAAGCCTGCGCCATCCATGGCAGCGGCATCGTGCAGATCCTGCGGGATGCCTTGCATCCCGGCCAGGATGATGACGGTGGCCAATGGCAGCAATCGCCAGACATCCACCAGAATTACGGACGCCATCGCCAGATCAGGCTGGCCAAGCCAGATCGGCCACATGTTCGGGCCGAAAGGGCCGATCGCGCGTAACGTCCAGTTGATGATGCTGTAGACCGGGTCGAAGATCCACAACCAGCCAATCGATCCCAGCGAAATTGGCGCCACCCATGGCAGCAGGATCAGCAGTCGCACGAGCCACTTGCCGGGGAAGTCACGCACCAACGCCAGCGCCAGCGCCTTGGCGAGCACGACTACCAGCGCTTGCGAGACCAGCGTGAACACCAACGCATTGCGCAGCGACTGCCAGAACGTCGGGTTCGCCACCACGCTCCGGAAATTCTCCAGCCCGATGAAATGCGGCATCGGACTTCCGACGGTGACATCGGTCAGGCTGTACCAGATCGATAACAGGAAAGGAAAGCCAAGCAGCAGCGCGATATAGATGACCGCAGGCGCGAGCATCATGGCGCCTAGCCGGCGGTCATCATGCGGCGTATCCGACGTCTCGTGATCCGGTCTGCCAAGGGTGGCCGATAGCGCGCTCATGTCACGCCTTCCGCCACGCTCAGGCTTGTGCCGCTGCTCGTGTCGAAGCGGTGCAGATCGGCACGGCGCACGGCGAATATGTGACGCGTGCCAGGTTGCGGTGACACGTTCACCGTGCACGGTATCCGGGAGATGACTTTTACGGGCGGCTGCGGTGGCGCCAGCACGCCGTACACGAGGCGGTCCGCGCCCAGGTTCTCGATGCGGGTGATGTCCAACGGAAACCGCTCCAGCGATGCATCGGCGGTGAAGACGTCCTCGGGCAAGAAGTGCTCGGGTCGGAAGCCGATCTCCATGCCGTCCCTGGCAACGAGATTCATGGGAGGTGACCCGATGAACGTGGCGACGAACCGATCGACAGGATGCGCATACACGCGCTGCGGCGTGTCGAGTTGACGTATGCCGCCGTGATCGAGCACGGCCACGCGATCCCCCAGTGCCAGCGCCTCCACCTGATCGTGGGTCACGTAGATCGTCGTGGTGCCGAGGCGGCGTTGGAGTTGCTGCAGTTCCTCTCGCGCCGAAGCACGGAGCTTGGCGTCGAGATTCGATAGCGGTTCATCGAGCAGGAATGCAACGGGGTCGCGCACGACAGCACGCGCAAGCGCCACGCGCTGACGTTCGCCGCCCGAGAGCTGACGTGGTTTCCGCGCGAGAAGATGCCCAATGCCGAACAGCGAGGCAGCCCACTCGACCTTGCCGTCGATCTTGTCGCGCGCCATATGCCGGGCCTGCAGCGGAAAGGCGATATTGCCCGCTACGGTCAGATGCGGATACAGCGCGTAACTCTGGAAAACCATCGCCATGTTGTGCGCACGCGGCGGGAGCCCCGTGACGATGCGCCCGCTCACCAGGACATCGCCGGAGGTTGGCGTCTCGAGTCCCGCGATCATGCGCAGCAGCGTCGTCTTGCCCGAGCCGGATGGGCCCAGCAGCACCAGGAACTCGTGCTCGCGCACGGCGAGGTCGATGGCGTCGACGGCGGTGGTGCTGTCGTAACGCTTGGTCAGCGAGCGTGTTTCCACTGTGGCCATGATGATTGCGCACGCGAGGCTATACCAGCCCCCTGGCCTTCCATTTTGCGAAGATCCGCTTGCAGGCGTTCTCGGCATCGCGGATGGCGTCCTCCGGTGACGCGTCGCCGGTTGCGGCGCGGGCGAACATCGTGTTGAGGACCCACGTGTTGAAGATCTCGTCGATAGCGGCGTTGGCGTATCCGGGGTAGCCCACGTTGGTGGCCTGTTCCATCAGCACGCCCAGCACCTTGTACTTGTCATGGGGCGTGGCCTTGGCGTCCGCCGCGATCATCGTCTTGAGGTCGGGCACGGTGCTCGGGAAGCAGGGGAAGTTGTAGAACTCGCTGCCAACGAAGCCATCGCGAAAGTTGTCGATGTAGTCGACGAGGAACTGCTTCGCGCCGGCAATGTTCTCGGCGAATTTCCAGATCACGTAGCAGTCCATCACGTGCTCCAGGCAGATGCGTTGCGCGGGGCCGCGCAGTGCCTGCGTCAGCCAGATGTCGGGCGTGACCGGAATCTGCTTGTTCTCGCCTTCGCGCGTGATCGAGATGGCGTTCAGGCAGAGCGAGATCTTGCCGGCCAGCATGGCCCGGTTGTTCGAGGATGGGTCCCAGGCCAGCACTTCGGGCGTCATGGTGTCGCGATACAGCGCCCGCACGTACTTGACGGCCTCGAGCGTGCCGGGCGAGTTCAGCACGACATTGCCGCGCATGTCCTGCACGGCGCCACCGAACGCATAGAGGATCGTGCGCATGGCCATGGCGGTATCGAGTTCCGCGGAGAGGCCGATACCCACCGGCACGCCCTTCGCCTGCTTGATCTTGCGCCCGGCGGTCAGCACGTCGTCCCAGCTATCGGGAGGCTTCGCGCCGATGGCATCCCACAGGTCCTTGCGGTAATTGACCGGGTCCGGCACGAAGCTGTCGGAGAAGGCGAAGTACTTGCGGGTCTTCGGGTTGTAGGTACTGCGAACCGCCAGTTCCACGGGCTTGCCATGCTTGCGCTGGCATTCCTCGTAGATGTCGCGATGATCGATGACCTGGTCCTCGTACACCGGCGGCGGCGACAGGAACATGAAGAGATCGTGCCCCTTCTGGGCCGACACCTCGGCAGCGGCACGCGTAGCCAGCGCCGGAATACCGACGTGATCGACGATGACTTCCGTATCGTGGCGCTGGCCCCATTCCTTCACATACGTGTTGTCGAACCACTTGTCGTAGCCCGGCACGAAATGGTTCCACTGAAGAATCCTGAGCGTGTGCCTGGCCGCTGCGTGCGCGGCACCGGGGCGCGCCAGCGGTGCCAGGCCCGTGGCCAGTGCGGCGGCGGCCGCGGCTTGCATGACGTGGCGACGCTGCGGACTGGTGACGGAAGCATTGCCACCGCTGGGCCGGGTACGGAGCCCGGCAACGGGCGTGGTGTTCTTCATGAGAGCCTCGCAAACATGATGAGAGCCTCATGTGCTCTGTTTGCGTGGCTACTGGGCAGGGTGGCTACGCGCCGGGGCGCATGTGCCTATTTTTCAAGCATAGGCCCGTGTGCGGGAAATTCAATCACGGTGTGATGCCAAGGGCTTGATTCGATGGGATTCCCGCCACGTGATCCGCGCGCGGGCCTAGTACAAGCCCGGCAACATGCGCCACGTACGTGCGCAGTACTGTTCGTACTCGACGCCGAACTGGCTCCGCAACAGCGCTTCCTCGGCCCGGATGCGGGCGACAAGCGGCGGGAGCATCAGCAGGGCCAGCAGCACGCCCACCCATGAGCGGAACACCAGTCCCCATCCCAGCGAGCTGATCACGAAGCCCACATAGCTTGGATTGCGAATCACGCTGTAGATGCCCGTCGTGACCAGCGTATGCCCGGGCTGGATCGCCACGAGCCCGCTGAAACGCCGGCCCAGCACGAAGACGGGCCAGAGCCGCAGCGCGCCGCCGGCGACAAACAGGAACAGGCCGATCCAGCGAATCGTATTGCCGTCGATCGACCAAACATCGAGGCGGTCCGTATAGGCAGGCAGGAATCCCGCGAGCAGGCTGAGCACGCTGAATGCCACCAGTACCCATCGGTTATCGCGGTCCTCGCGTTCGCCAGCGCTGATATTGCCGCCGGAGAAGATGGCGATGACCGCCATCACCAACGTCGCGACGACTGCCAGCGTGCGCGCGGTATCGGCGAAGTACGCCGCGATACCACCCCATCCGAGCACGGGCAACGCCAGGTACGCGATGGCGCCCGCGATGGTGATGATCGCCATTTTTGGCGTGGGACGCATGAGTGCCTCCGTTTGCAGTGGGCTTCACATGCGAGCCTATGCCTCGCGCGCGGCGCTGTCGAGTGGCGGTATGTGGCAGCGTGTGGGGGCATCCGGCTGTCGTTCGGTGTGACAATACGTGCCTGTCAGCGACATCCACTTTGCATCCACAATGGCTCTCATCGATATCAGCAATCTCCAGCAAGCGGCGGCCGCCTTCGGCGAGGCCCGGGGCTGGGGCAAGTATCACAGCCCGAAGAACCTCGCGATGGCGCTCAGCGTCGAAGTGGCCGAACTGGTGGAGATCTTCCAGTGGCAAACCGAAGAGGAATCGCGCGGGATCATGTCAACCGACGAGCGCGCGCACGTCGAGCAGGAACTGGCCGATATCACCATCTACCTGACGCAGCTCGTGACCGCGCTTGGCGTCGATCTCGACGCGGCGGTGCAGGCGAAGATGGAGATGAACGCACGCAAGTATCCCGCGCCAAAGTAAGGCCGGAGACGAGCAGGAGGGCTGCGCAGCCCTCGCCCACTGGCGCGTTTCGATTCACATGTCCGCGGGCTTCCGCCACGCCGCTCAAATCCGGCTAGACTTGCTCCACCAATCCTCGCGGAGATCAGGTCATGGCGGTTACCAGACAGGGCAAGTCGGCGAGCAACATCCATATCGGCATCGGCGGCTGGAACTATGCGCCGTGGCGCGACAACTTCTATCCGACGGGGCTCGCGCAGGCACGCGAGCTGGAATATGCAAGCCGGCATCTGACCGCGATCGAGATCAACAGCACGTACCACGGCACGCAGAAGCGCACGTCGTTTGCGAACTGGCGCGATGCCACGCCCGATGGCTTCGTCTTCTCGGTCAAGGCTTCGCGCTTTGCGACCAATCGCCGCGTGCTGGCCGAAGGGAGCGATTCGATCAGCCGGTTCATCGACAGCGGCATTGCCGAATTGCGCGAAAAACTGGGCCCGGTCGTCTGGCAGTTCGCGCCGACCAAGCAGTTCGTGGCCGACGATTTCGAGGCCTTTCTGAGCCTGTTGCCGACCTCGGTGGAGGGTGTGAAGCTGCGGCACGTGATGGAGGTGCGTCACGAGAGCTTCATGTGCGACGCTTACCTGAAGCTGGCGCGCAAGTTCAAGGCGGCCACCGTCTTCACCGACTCACCGAAGTTTCCGTCGTTCGCGGATCTCACTTCGGACTTCGTGTATGCGCGGCTGATGAACGCCGACGAGAAGGTCGCGACGGGCTATGCGCCGAAGGCGCTGGACCAATGGGCGAAGCGGGCATCGGCATGGGCTGGTGGCAAGGCACCGGACGACCTGCCGCGTGTGGAAGACGATCCCGCTGGCAAGCTCAAGCCGAAGGAAGTGTTCCTGTTCTTCATCAACGGTGCGAAGGAGCGCGCGCCGGCTGCGGCTGGCGCATTGCTTGAGAGGCTTGGCTGGGTGCCGACCGAGACAGTGCCGATGAAGGCTTCAACGCCGAAGCCGCCTGCCGCGAAGAAGACCGCGGCGGTCAAGACGGTGACCAGGAAACCGGCGGCCACGAAAACCGTGGCGCGAAAGATTGCATGACGGTGTTTCTGCCATGCGCGTCACCAAGTTCTCCGCATCGATGCCGATTTCGACCGGCACGCCGTTTTCCGCGCTTCCGCTGACACCTGCTTTGCAGGTGACGCTGACGGAACTCGGATGGCACGCCATCAATCCGCTTCAGGCGGCCGTGCTGCCAGAGGCGCTGGCCGGCCGCGACCTCATCGTGCAGGCGCCTCCCGGCAGTGGGCGTACCGTGGCCTTCACCGTTGCCCTGCTCCATCGTCTCGATCCGCGCCGGTTCGATGTGCAGGCGCTGGTGCTCTGCCCGACGCGCGAGCGCGTGCAGCATGTTGCCCAGCGCATCAGGGACTGCGTGCGCGCCGCCCGGCACGTGAAGGTCGTGGCGCTGATGCATGGCGCGGCCATGCGTCCGCAGATCGACAGCCTGATCCACGGCGCGCACGTCGTGGTCGGCACGCCGGGCAGGGTTGTCGACCACCTGGATGCTGGCAGCCTCGATCTGCGGGCGATCGGCATCCTGGTGATCGACGACGCCGAATCGATGCTCGACCTCGGACTTGTCGACGATGTCGGCTTTGCGGCGAGCCGTTGTCCGAAGGGCCGGCAGACGCTGTTGTTTTCCACCTCGTTCGATAGCGACCTGGATCCCGAGGTGGCGCGGTTCTCAAGGCTCTGGCTCAGGAAGCCACGACACATCGCTCACTTGCCGGATTGATGCCGGGGTGCGTGCCCCATTCCGATGCGCGTTTTGCGCGAAACAAAGATTCGTGAAAGTCACCCTGTGAGTGCCGCGATTCCTTTGCTAATCTGAATGGACGCAGCCGGACGCACGTTGCGCAGTGCCGCTGGCGCGGCCCGCACAGGGCAGTGAATGTTTCCAAAACGGCAACAAGGAGTCGGTGTCATGAAAACCGCGCGGCAGGTTCTGGAAAGCAAGGCAAATCAGGCGATCTTCAGCATTCCTCCCACGGCGACGGTCTATGCTGCGCTGCAACTCATGGCCGAGAAGGGCATTGGTGCCCTGCTGGTGATGGAGCAGCAGAAGATCGTCGGCATCATCAGCGAACGGGATTACGCGCGCAAAGTGATCCTGATGCAACGCACATCGCGCGAGACCCTGGTGCGCGAAATCATGACCTCAGCGGTGATCTATGTCCGGGCTGACCAGACCACCGACGAGTGCATGGCGTTGATGACCCGGCATCGCTTGCGTCACTTGCCAGTGATGAATAGCGATCAACTGCTCGGCATGATCTCGATCGGTGACCTCGTGAACGACATCATCAGCGAGCAGCGCTTCACTATCGAGCAACTGGAGCACTACATCCACGGAGGCTCGCGCTAAGCGGTCTGTTTTCGCGCCGATCGCACGGCGATCGGCCGCGATCTCCGGGTAACGTCAAATGTGATGCGAGGGCGGCCGCAGGCCGGCTTTCGCCTGTCCGGTATTCGGACAATTCCGTCAGCGCCAAATGCTAAGCATGCATATAATTATGCGGTTACTGAATTAGGCCGCATATACCGACTTGCGGCCGCACCCTCCCTCCCCGCATGTCGTCGACCGCCCCCGCCAGCCAGTCCACCGCAGAGGCCCTAGAGGCCACAACTTCCCTCCCCCAAGCCGCCGTTCACGATCACGCGTCGATCATGCGTGTGATCGGTGGCATCGTGCTGTGCATTCTGCTCGCGGCGCTCGACCAGACCGTGGTGATCCCGGCCGTGCCGGCGATCGCAAACGATCTCAACGGATTTGGGCACCTGTCGTGGATCGTGACCGCGTACCTGATCGTGTCGACGGTGACCACGCCGCTGTACGGCAAGCTGTCGGACAGTTTCGGGCGTCGCCGTCTGCTGATGGTGGCGATTTCGCTGTTCATCCTGGCCTCGGTGGCCTGCGCGCTGGCGCAGACGCTGCCGCAGCTGATCCTGTTCCGCGCGCTGCAGGGCCTTGGCGGTGGCGGCCTGATGTCGCTGGCGCAGGCGGCCATTGCCGACGTGGTGGCGCCGCGCGAGCGTGGCCGCTATCAGGGATACCTGGCCACGGTCTGGGCGATCTCGTCGATCGCGGGGCCGCTGGTAGGCGGCTGGGTGTCCGATCACATGTCGTGGCGCTGGCTGTTCTGGATCAACGTGCCGCTCGGGCTCCTGGCGATGACCATGTGCTATCGCGGGCTCGCGCATCTAAAGCCGCGCGGCGGCCGGCCCCAGGTCGATTGGCTAGGCGCCCTGCTCCTGGCCGTGGCCATTGTCGCGTTCCTGCTTGCCATGAGCTGGGGCGGCGAGGCGTTCGCCTGGATCTCGCCCGAGATGGCCGCCCTGCTGGCGCTCTCGCTGGCGGCCGTGCTGTTGCTAGCCTGGCAGGAGCGCCGCGCCGCCGACCCGATGCTGCCGCCGCGCCTGTTCCGCAATCGCGCCTATGTGATGGGCGTGGGCGCATCGGCGCTGGCCGCGCTCAATATCTTCCTGTGCATCTTCGCCCTGCCCCTGCATTTCCAGCTCGTGCGTGACGCCGATGCGTCGATGTCGGGCCTGCTGGTGGTGCCGTTCCTGCTGGCGACCGTCGCCGGCAACTTCGTGGTGGCATGGCTCGCGCCACGGCTGGGCCGTATGCGTGTCATCCTGACCATCGGCTTCGTTGCCGCGGCGGTCGGGCTGGTCTCGCTGGCCGCCGTGACCGTCGCCGTGCCAACCTTCTTCGTCCTGCTGGCGATGACGATCGGCGGTATCGGCCTGGGCATGGCGATGGTTGGCACGCTGATCAGCGTGCAGAACGCGCTGGAGCGCCGCGATATGGGCGCGGGCACCGGCGCCCTGCTCGTGCTGCGCTCGCTCGGCAGCTCGATCGGCGGCGCGCTGGC
>NZ_ANKP01000089.1:0-27145 GCF_000319775.1 Cupriavidus sp. HMR-1 | reverse complement strand
GGTGCTGCGGACTGCTTTGCTGCATCGCGTCGTCCATGAGCCAAATATTATCTACTACTAGATAGATAAGCAAGGAGAATTTGGAGAAATTGCTATGCTCGAACTCGAGCAGCCGCTCTAGAGTGTTCGTAATTGCATGAATAAAAAGGAAAAACGGCGTTGCTCACGAGAAATGAGCAACGCCGTCTGGCACTACGCGAATGTGATGTTCTAGCGCTTGCCGATGGTGAAAGTGATTTCACCGATACCCTCGACACCGCCGCTGACGACGTCGCCGGGGTTCAGGGCGCCGACGCCTGCCGGCGTGCCGGTGAAGATCAGGTCACCCGGTTCCAGTGCAACGGCTTCCGAGATATAGGCAATCACATCGGCAACAGGCCAGATCAGTTCGGTCAGGTCGCCTTCCTGGCGCGTTTCGCCATTGACCTTGAGCCAGATCGCGCCCTTGGACGGATGGCCGATGCTGGATGCGGGATGCAGCGGACCGCACGGGCCTGACGCATCGAAGGCCTTCGACCAGTCCCACGGGCGGCTCATCTTCTTGGCGACGTCCTGCAGATCACGGCGCGTCATGTCCACGCCCACGGCGTAGCCCCACACCAGGTCGAGTGCCTGCGCCGGGCTGACGTTCGTGCCGCCCTTGCCGATCGCGACAACAAGCTCGATCTCGTGGTGGAGGTTCTCCGTCAACGGCGGATACGGCACCGTGCCTTCAGCAGCCACGACGGCATCGGCTGGCTTGGTGAAGAAGAACGGCGGTTCGCGATCGGGGTCCTTGCCCATTTCGCGTGCGTGGGCGGCGTAGTTGCGCCCCACGCAGAACACGCGGCGGATAGGGAAACGGGCCTGGCTACCCGCCACGGCTACGCTGGCCTGCGGGGCAGGCTGGATGACGAATTCGGTCATGTCTCGCTGGATTGTCTTGGGATGGGTGAATCGTGTGGGGGTGTTACTTCGCGAATACCTGGCTCATGTCGCCGAACGCCTTGAACTCCAGCGCGTTGCCCGACGGGTCCAGGAAAAACATCGTGGCCTGTTCGCCAACCTGACCCTTGAAGCGCACGTGCGGCTCGATCACGAACCGGGTGCCGGCGGCGCGTAGCTTGTCGGCCAGGGCTTCCCATTCGGTCATCGGCAGGATCGCCCCGAAGTGGCGTACGGGCACGTCATCGCCATCCACGGCGCTGGTAGCGCGGTGGCCGCACTCGTCGGGGGACAGGTGCGCCACCACCTGATGGCCGTAGAAGTTGAAATCGATCCAGGCGTCGGAACTGCGGCCTTCCGGGCAGCCAAGCAGTTCACCATAGAAGTGGCGAGCAGCCGCAAGGTCGTGCACGGGAAAGGCAAGGTGGAACAAGGGAATGGCGTTCATGGTGGGGCGTTATCTCCATGGATGCGTGAAGGCGTCGTTGATTGTAATCAGCAGAACTCGTAATATGAAACGAATCATTTTTTGACTGAGCATCGAAAATTTCGATGCTTGAATCCCGCCTTGCTCCGCTATTTCAAGACCTTTCTCGTTGCCGCCGAAACCGGTTCGTTCTCGTCCGCCGGCGCGCGGCTCGGGCTGACGCAGTCGGCCGTCAGCACCCAGATCCGCCGGTTGGAAGAAGACCTCGGCTGCACGTTGTTTGATCGATCGGGCAAATCGGTGACCCTGAGCGAGGAGGGCCGGCAGATGCTGGCGGACGCCTCGCGCATCGTTGCGCTCTACGAGTCGATGAAGGGCGCGCGACTGCAGCGCGATACGGCGCCGCTGGATTTGGGGGCGGTATCGACTGTTCAGGCCAGTCTGTTGCCGCGTGCCATGCAACGTTTTCGCGTCGCGTTTCCTGACACCCACGTCAATATCGTGCCGGGCATGTCGACGCAGTTGCTGACGCAGGTCGATGCCCGAGAGCTGGATATTGCGGTGCTGGTCAAGCCGCGGCTCGGCATTCCACCCGAACTGAAGTGGGTGCCGCTGGTGAAGGAGCGCTTCGTGGCGGTGGCGCCGAAGGGGGCGCCGGCCGACCTGAAGACGCTGCTGTCGACAGTCCCGTTTATCCGATACAACCGCCACTCGACCGGCGGGCAACTCGTGGACCGCTATCTCAAACGGCACCGCCTTTGGGTACGCGAGGGCATGGAGTTGGACGAGCCTGCAGTCATCCTGCAGATGGTTGGCGAGGGGCTCGGTTGCGCGATCATTCCTTGCGAGCTTGTGCCGCTGGCGCAGACCCCGAATGTCGAGCAGGTGCCGATGCCGGGTATGCCGATGTATCGGGAGATCGGCGTGCTGGTCCGGCAATCGGCGTTGAAGCGTGCCAGCGCGGCAGCGCTGATCGATGCGTTCGTGGCGGCCTGCCACGAACGCTAGTGTTGCCTTCCGGCGCGCTCAGGCGCCTTCAGGCGCCAGCCGCTTGCGGCGTGACGCCATCTGCCCGAGGGGCCGGGCGCCGTACCATCAATGCGAGCAGTCCGGCGACGATACATGCGGCACCGGCCACGTAAAGCGCCGGCGAGTAGGTCAGCCAGGCCGTGCGCGACAGTCCCGCACCGAATGCCGCCGTTGCCGCGCCGATCTGATGCGCGGCGAAGATCCAGCCGAATACCATCGCAGCACGTTCTCTCCCGAATGTGGTGCCAGCCAGCTTGATCGTCGGCGGCACCGTGGCCACCCAGTCGAGTCCATAGAACATCGCGAACACCGACAGACCGTAGAGCGTGAACTCCGAGTGCGGCAGCCAGAACAGCGACAACCCACGCAGCACGTAGTACCAGAACAGCAGCTTGCGGTTGTCATAGCGGTCCGACAGCCAGCCCGAGAGGATCGTCCCGACGAAGTCGAACGCGCCCATCATGGCCAGTGCCGATGCGGCAGGTACCGGCGACATCCCGAAATCCGCGCATAGCGCGATGAAGTGCGTCTGGATCAGGCCATTGGTCGATAGCCCGCAGATAAAGAAGGTGCCAGCCAGGATCCAGAACGTTTGTGTGCGCGCCGCGTCGCGCAACACCACGAACGGCCCGCGCCATGTCAGCGGCATGGCCGGTGCCGTGGCGGCGGGCGCCGTGCCGGGCAATTCCCCGAACGGCACCAGGCCGACGTCGGCGGGGCGATTGCGCATGAAGGCGAACACGAGGAGCGCCAGCGTGCCGCAGGCAAACAGCACCGGCAGCACGGCAAAGCGCCAGCCCATGTGTTCGATCAGCCAGGCAGCCGCCGGCAGGAATGCAAGCTGGCCGGTTGCGGAGCTGGCGGTCAACATGCCGATCACCAGCCCGCGCCGCGCCGTGAACCAGCGGTTGGCGACGAGCGCGGCAAGCACCATCGCCGTCATGCCCGACCCGATACCGAGCATCAGCCCCCACGCGATGAACAACTGCCAAAGCTGCGTCGATACCGTGGCCAGCGCCATGGCCCCGGCAATCAACGCCAGCGCCACGCAGACCACGTTGCGGACGCCGAAGCGATCCATCAGCAGCGCCGAGAACGGCGCCATCAAACCAAACAGCGCAAACCGCGCCGCGAGGATCGACGAGACCTGATCCGTGCTCCAGCCCATCTCGCTGGTCAGCGGCTTGAGAAAGGCGCCGGGCAGGCCGAGCGCGGCGGCAGTGGTGAGCATCACGCTGAACGTGATGGCTGCGACGATCCACGCATAGTGGATGCCACGCCGGTCGAGCCGGTTCGATAGGGCTTGTGCAAACATGGGTCTCCCCTGGGGGCAATGAGAATGGGTGCGGCCTGCGGTCAGGCGTCTGTGGGTTCGTGGCTGGCCAGCAGGCGGTCTCGGGCTGCGGCGAGGATGTCGTCGGAAAGGGCGTCGCCGCGCGTTGCACGCGCGATGGTGATGGCGCCGACCAGTGTGGCGAGATCGACCAGTGCCGAGTCGCTGGCGGCATCGTCGGCATCCGGCGCGGTGGACTGCCAGATGTCGATCAGTGACTTGAGGCCGTGCAGATACGCATCGTGTACAGGCTTGTCGCTGGCCTCGCGTGCCACGTCGCCGGCGAGCGCCGAGGCGGCGCATCCCCGGCCTGCTGCATCCCGATGGGTTGTGCTCAGGTATTGCACGACCAGATTCCGGCGTGCCGCTTTCCGGTCACCTTGCGCCTGATCGATGCGTTGCCGCCAGCGTGTCGCCGACTCCTCGAACGCCAAGGCGCAGGCCCGGGCGACCAGCGCGTCCCGGGAAGGGAAGTGGCCGTAGAACCCGCCATGGGTGAGCCCGGCATCGGCCATGACCTGCGCGACCGACACACCATGCAACCCATGTTCCCGGAACAGCCGGGCCGATGCCGCTTCAATGGCTGCCTTGTGCTGCTCTGCAACCGCTCGTGATGCGCGCGCCATATAACGATCTCCTTCATTCCCGATCGTGAATCCTTGCTTGACGCGAGTTTAGATGATGAACATACTTTATTCAATAGATGTTGGACGTCATCCAAATTGCGAGATCGACATCTACCTAACCTGATCAGTGACGGGAGTTCCACTCATGTACAAGCTCTTCGATATGTCCGGCCGCGTCGCGGTCGTCACGGGGTCTACCAAGGGGATGGGTCTGGAAATGGCGCGAGCACTCGGCGCATCCGGGGCCCGGGTGGTGGTGTCTGGGCGCGACGCGGCGGTCAGCGAAAAAGTTGCCGCCGAACTGAAGTCGGAGGGCATCGACGCCACTGGCCTCGCCTGCGACATCGCCGATACCGCCAGCGTGCGGGCCTTTGCCGACCGGGTGCTGGAGACGTTCGGCCGCGTGGACGCATTAGTCCTGAATGCCGCGGGCAGTGGCGTAGCCGGTTCAATCCTGGAGCAGGGGCCTGAGGACTTCGACGCGGTGATGGCGGGCAACGTGCGCGGCAATCTCGTGCTCGTCAACGCACTGGCGCCGCAGATGATTTCCCGCAACGATGGCTCGATCATCTTCATGTCGAGCATCGCGGCACGTCGGGGATCCGCGCTGTTGCCGCTGTACAGCATCTCGAAGGGGGCCGTCGATCTGGCGATGCGCAGCCTCGCTCATACGCTCGGACCGCACAACATCAATGTGAACAGCATCAATCCGGGTCCGGTCCGCACCGATTTTTCGCGTGATGCGCTATGGGGCAACCCCGACCGCGAGAAGGCGTTGTCTGCTTCCATCCCGATGCGGCGCATTGCCGAGGCGCACGACGTGGCGGGGTTGGCCGTGCTGCTGGCATCGCCCGCGGGACGCTATATCTCCGGGCAGACGATCGGGCTCGACGGCGGCGCTACGGCCTGATCCAGGTACGGGGCACTGTTTCGGCGTTTGACGCATTTAGCGCATTGGGCGTCAGGCTCGGGTCAGTGCCACACCACCGGCGAGGCGCTCCGACACGGCTCGGCGGACACCTTCGGGCGCATCCTCCAGAATGCGTGGCCAATCGGCTTGAGCCTGACGCACGGTCTCCCTCGCGATCGACAGAAGACGCGCGCGCCTGAGCAGGCCGGCGGAGCGCACCATGGCGTCGAGGTCGTCGAACGTGTAGGTGCGCAGGGTCTTGTCGATCGCGCGATTGATGCCGTAGTCCGTCACGGGAACGTCGTCGAAAAACGCCGTCACGCATACAGGGTCGTAGAGTGGCGAGAGAATAGGCGCCCGGCCGTCGGGATAGCGGACTGCCCAATTTTTCAGATGAGCATCGGTGTTGCCCATCAGCAGGAATGCAACGAAACGCTTGATGAACTCCTGTACGTCGGGTGCGGGTCGCGCCGACAGTCGATCGAGAACGCGAAGCATATTGCCGTAGTCGAGCGCGAGCGCGCGACCGTACTTGTTCCGGGGTGCGTACCCGAGAATCTGCGCGAACTCCTCCATGTGCACACGATGCCCGCCAGGGGCGCGATCGAAGCGCTTGACGGCCAGAATGCGCTGGAAGGGCACCTGTTCAGGTAGCTCGGCTTCTTCGCGCGAGATGACTGTTGCCTCTGCGCAATCGAGCCCCAGGGCCCGGCATAGCTGGTAACCCGTGAATTCGTTCTCCACCAGATCGGGATGGCGCGTCGATGGCAGTTTGAGGATGAAGTCACCAGCTTCGCCGTGGCGCTTGACCACGTAACGCCGTCCCTGCTGGATGGCCGAGAATTTTGTGACCACGCCGGGGATGGCCGCGGCGTCTTCCACCGGGTCTTCGACGAAGCCGGGTTCCAGCACATCGAGCCCTAGGGCGGTGTGCCAGTTGCGCACGATCTGGGGCACGCCTTCGGCAGGCGGAACGGGTTCGACTTCCACGGCGCCCGGCAAGTCGCGACCGGCCGCCGCCAGCAGTTCGAACTCGTCTTCCGTGCTGCAACCGCGCTCGCTGGCCAGGCGCTCGCGATTGTGGCCCTCGGGCAGGAGGTTCTGGAAGAACACCGGCCAGTGACCATCCGTGCGGACCACTCGGACGTCCCGTAGCGCCGTGAGGATCGCCCGCGTAGCCGCCTCTGTCTCGCCGACGTATCCGAGCGACAACGTGGGGCGATTCTCGTCCTCGATGTAATCACGGTCGAAAGAGATCCGGAGGATGTCGCCATACTGGGACAGGTAGCCGACGCCACGGCGCCCGGTAGCCGTGTAGAGAAACAGGCGCAGATAGCGGATCGACGTGGTCATTTCGCGATCAGGGTGTCGACGACCGACGGCGGGGCATCGCCGCCCGGAGGTTGGGCGAGATACTTGCCACCGGCGCGGACGAAATTCTCGAGATCTGGCCGTAGTACCGTTGGCACAAGCATGACGTCCATGCCCAGGGCGCGTGCCATTTCGACGACGGTGGATAGCCTGGGATCGATCTCATGGCTTTCCGTGCGCTGAACGGTCATCCGCGACAGGCCTGCCCGTGACGCGAGTTCCTGTTGGCTGACGCCGGCGGCACGACGGGCTGATTCTAGTTCGCTCTGTAAGGCTGTACTCATTATGCTACTCATTTATGCGTAAATGCATAGAAAGAGTAGCAAGTTGTCGCGCGTTCTTCAAGGTGAGATGAGTAGCTTAATGATCATTTCGGTCAAAATGATCATTAATAGATCGTTGCACCCAAGATTCTGAGCAAGATCAGAGTTGACCTTGTGGGGTGGTGGCCGCAGGCGGCTGCTTATCGCGTGTCGAGCTGTACGAGAAGTACTTGGCCTTCGCGCCCTTGGCCCAGTAGGCCACGACGAGCGCCTTGCCATCGCGGGCGTAGAGCATTTCGATGCCGCCGTTTGCCGCCGCCCATTCCGCATAGCCATTCTCGGCATTGGCATCGGTCTTGCGTTTGGACTCATACCGCGCATCGAGTTGCCGGACGACATCGTCCATTGCCGACCGGTCAAAGTTCAAGGTGACGAGCGCCACCGTGTCATGCTGGTCGCAGTTGACCGTCGCCTTGGTCAGGCCTGGCAGCTTGAATCGTTCCAGATTCCGGATTTCGATGGTGTCGCCGCCAGCCCAGGGCGAGGTGCCGGTCTTGGTGCGATTGGGGCCCGACGGCATACGCGCGCACGTCGTTTTTCCCAGTTCGACGCCGAGCGGCGCGGCAGTATTGAGGGTTTCAGCGTGGGTTACCGCGCTGGTTAGCAGGGCGGCGCAGAACAAGGCAAACGTCTTCATCGAGTAGCTGTGGCTTCTGAATTTGATTGGTCAGCCACGATTTTACGGCCAGCTGCTGCGTGCGCTTGAGATATTAGTGTGGATGGCTGTGCCCATGCTGCTTGGCATGAGCGTGCCCACTGGCGGGGCCAAGCAGGTCCGTGCTGCAGCTTGGCGACGCTTCGTCGTGCGTATGGGGCTCCAGCGCGCCCGGCACGCGTCGGCTGGACAGGCCGTCGGCACGCAGCCAGGCCACCGTTGCCTCGGCCGCACGCTCGATCAGTTCGCCGCAGCGAGTGTAGTCATAAGGCGAGATATCTAGCGGGCAAAGCGGTGGCACCACCGCGATCTGGGCCCGCTCCGACCAGCGTTCCAGGTCATACACGAGCTGCCGCGCCACTAGCAGCGACAGGGCATTGAAGGCGTGCTCGACGGCCCCGCGTGGCGGCCTGCGTTCGGCGCAGGCAAAGCCGGCTGGCAGCACGATGATGCGGGTCGCGCCCAGCCGGATGGCGGTGGATACAGGGGTATTGTTGGCGACGCCGCCATCTATCAGCTTTCGGCCACCGACTTCCACCGGTGGAAAGACACCGGGAATGGCGGCGCTGGCCAGCACTGCATCGACGATGTTGCCCGCGGAGAGCACGACTTCGGCACCTGTCTGCATGTCCGTGGCGACCACATAAAGCGGTACGGCGGACTCTTCAAGCCTGGCCGCGCCAAAGTTGCGATTGAGCAGGCGCCGCAAGCCG
Organism: Cupriavidus sp. HMR-1; assembly: GCF_000319775.1. NCBI lineage: Bacteria > Pseudomonadati > Pseudomonadota > Betaproteobacteria > Burkholderiales > Burkholderiaceae > Cupriavidus > Cupriavidus sp. HMR-1. The sequence goes on along the minus strand of NZ_ANKP01000089.1, from coordinate 18,834 downwards.
AAGGATTCCACGAGGTGTCCCCGGTTGCCAGCGATCATCCCGAACATGCTGCGCCACGACCATGGCAAGACTTCCGCCCTGGTGATGCTCCGCCACAGCGATTCCAGCCGGGCGGTACCTTCGGCATGGGGGTTGCACGCAAAGTAGGCTCCGTTGATCGCGCCCGCAGATGCGCCGATGACAAGGTCCGGTGCCACACCCCATTTCACCAGTTCCCGCAGCATGCCGACCTCGATGGCGCCCAGGCTGCCACCGCCGGCGAATACGAATGCAGTCTTTTCCATGGATATCGGTATGAAGGGCAGGGCGCCCGTCAATGTTGTCGCGTGATGGTCGTGAGGACAGCATAGGCCACTTCCGGCCAGTCCCAAAGGGAAGGGATGGCACCGGCAATTATGCGACTAGTTCGGTCAATTCCTGCCGGAAATCGGGCCTTAGTCGACGGACGCTCCTGGCTAGGTTGACTTGCATGGTCGTGTTTGCGACCTCGACGAGCGTTGGATCGAGGTCATAGCTACCCCGTTCGGCCAGCCATGCCAGCACGTCGGCCAGATGCCAGACGGACGCGGCGCCATCATGTACGGGCACCGGGAACGAGGCTGAATGCGAAATCATCAACTTACGCATGTTCTGGCGCGTCATGCCAACGGTCTCCGCCACGTCGGTGAGGCCGACGAAATCAGGCGTGGCTTCGATCAGTTGCGCGGACGGTGCGATTCGCCGAACGTCGGCAAGGGCGCTCAGAATGGCATCGCGTGCGCAGGGCGCTTCGCGCGTGAACAGCAAGGCAAGGCGGCCCGGCAGGCCGATACCCGTGAGCGCATCATCGCATCCGTCTGCGCCCAGGCGTTCAACCAGCTCATCCAGATCGATATCCCGTGGCGATAGCTGGTATTTCAGCGTGAAGGTGTATTCCATGTTGTCTTCTCAATGCGTGACACCAGGGGGCGACTTGGCTTTGTGATGCTGATGAATCGCGCAGTGGTCAACCACGCGGCGCAGGTGGCGCGCATGGTTTGCCGGGTTGCGCGGCGTGCTCCAGATGCAAACGATGCAGAATTCCCCGCAGCGGCAGTCCGCGCAGTTGTATGGGCAATAGAGCTTGCCCCATGCGTGGCTTCCACCTGGCTCGCATCGCCAGAATTCGCTTTCCGCATACCGGAGTGCGGCTTCCACTTCCTTCTTCGGATGTTGGTTTCGATCCATTCACGGCTCCTACGATAGGCTGATAGTGATAGGTTGTCAATTGACAACCATACGTGCCATGTCAACTGGGCTGACGTGATCGAAAAGGCTACCAACCATCCGCAAAACAGTCTCGAATTGCGCCGAAATTAGTGCTATCTCGCGCGAAAATGTAAAAATTCAAATTTGCAATTAACGGCCGAGAAAGGTTTCCGGCAGCCTTTTAGTTGGCCAGCAGATAAGGGGGCGGAGCAAGATGTGCAAACATTGCGGTCGTCTGAATGACTTCCTCGCCAAGCACATGCTGTCCAGCCAATACGTCAGCCGCGTAACCTTGCTTCGGGACAAGGTTCCGGGCTTCGATCGCTATCCGTTCTCGTTGCCAGCCGTGCGCGAGTTGGAGACGCTCGATTTGCACCCTGGCGTGACGTTCCTTGTTGGAGAAAACGGTTCCGGAAAGTCGACGCTGCTGGAAGGGATTGCGGTGGCGCTCGGCTTCAATGCCGAAGGCGGCAGTCGCAACTTCAGTTTCGCGACGCGCGCGTCGCATTCCGATCTTCACGAGTACCTGCGCATCGCGAGAGGCGTCCGCCGGCCGCGCACGGGCTATTTCCTGCGCGCGGAGAGCTTCTACAACGTTGCAACGGAGATTGAACGGCTTGATGCGGAACCCGGGCTAGGCGCGCCGGTGATCAACTCGTATGGTGGCCACTCATTGCATGAGCAGTCACATGGGGAGGCTTTCCTGACGCTGCTGACCGAGCGCTTCCAGGGGAAGGGGCTCTATATCCTCGACGAGCCGGAGGCTGCGCTATCGCCGGCAAGGCAGTTGGCGGTGATTTCGCGGCTGCACGACTTGGTGCGGGAAGGATCGCAGTTCGTGATCGCCACGCACTCGCCCATCCTGATGGCTTATCCCGATGCATGCATCTACCAGTGCTCGGCGCGCGGCATCGAGCCAATCGCCTATCAGGACACGGAGCACTACCAGATCACGCGTGACTTTCTGGTCGACCCGGAGCGGATGCTCCGGGTGTTGATGGAAGACTGAAGGGCAAGGCCTTGGCTTAGGCCGCCAGCGCTTCGTTGGCGGCCTTGCCAAGCTGTCCCTGCGGCTGCATGGTGCCTTGCTCGCGGTAGTTGATGTGCCAGGCGAACGCTTCCTCGAGCAGATGAGGCGTCTGGCCACCACGGAGGCAGGCGCGGCGGAAGTAGTCGAGCAGTCCGTCGCGGTAGGCGGGGTCGGCGCAGTTGTTGATGACCTGCAGCGCTCGCTCGCGCGGTGCCAGTCCGCGCAGGTCGGCCAGTCCGTGTTCGGTAACGAGGATGTCGACGTCGTGCTCGCTGTTGTCGACGTGCGAGACCATCGGCACGATGCTGGAGATCTTGCCGTCCTTGGCCACCGATTTGGTGACGAACACCGACAGGTACGCATTGCGCGCGAAATCGCCCGAGCCGCCGATACCGTTCATCATGTGCGTGCCGCCAACGTGCGTCGAGTTCACGTTGCCATAGATGTCGCACTCGAGCGCGGTGTTGATCGTGATCAGGCCCAGGCGGCGCAGAATTTCGGGGTGGTTGCTGATCTCTTGCGGGCGCAGGATCAGACGCGATTTGTAGCGCTCGATATCATCGAGCACGCGGCGATACACGGGTGCCGACAGCGTCATCGACGATGCCGAGGCAAAGCGCAGCTTGCCTGCGTCGATCAGCGCGATCGTGCTGTCCTGCAGGACTTCCGAGTACATGGTCAGATCATGGAACGGCGAGTCGGCCAGCCCGTGCAGTACGGCGTTGGCGATCGTGCCAATACCGGCCTGCAGCGGCTGCAGCGACGTCGAGAGCCGTCCGGCGCGCACTTCACGATCGAGCAGCGCATTCAGGTGTCCGGCGATCTGGCGCGTTTCGCCATCGGGCGGCAGCGCGTTCGACGGGCTGTCGTCGCGCTGGGTGATCACGATCGCGGCGATGCGCGACGGATCGACGGGGATGTACGGCAGGCCGATGCGTTGCTCGACGGCGATCAATGGAATTGGCTGGCGATACGGGCGTTGTACCGGGAACGCGATGTCATGCAGCCCCTCCAGCCCGGTCGGCATGTTCAGGTTCAGTTCGACGATCACCTTCTTCGCCATCATCGCGAAGCTGGCGGAGTTGCCGACCGACGTGGTGGGCACGATGCCACCCGTCTCGGTGATAGCCGTGGCTTCGATAACCGCGATATCGACGGGTGCGATCTGGCCGCTGCGTAGCTGCTCGACGGTTTCACCCAGATGCTGGTCGATGAACATCACCTCGCCGTCGTTGATCTTGCGGCGCAGCGTGGAGTCGGACTGGAAAGGCAGGCGGCGGGCAAGCACATTGCTCTCCGCCAGGATCTTGTCGGTGTCGTTACCGAGAGATGCGCCCGTGATCAGCGTGATCTGTAGCGGATCGGTGGCAGCGCGGCGCGCCAGCGCCACCGGTACGGCCTTGCAGTCGCCTGCGCGGGTGAACCCGCTCATCCCTACCGTCATGCCATCCTGAATCAGTGCTGCAGCTTGATCGGCCGACATGATCCTGTTCTGCAGGTCTGCCAGGCGAATGCGATCGCGGTACATCTCGTCTCCTTGCTTGCTTGGGGGCTGTCTGGTTCTCCGCCAGCGGACCTTGTGAATCGCGGCGGACGTTGCGTGTCAACAGGCGCGCAGCACAGTGTAGCTACCGCTTAATATTCTCACCATGATTTAAATCACTGGTATCAAGTCGGTTTTTTCATGGAACGGCGAGTTCGACATTTCCGCTGCAGGGCAGGTGATCCAACGGGTCTTTCCTGCCGCCGCTGTCTAAAATCGTCATGTGTACTTGGTGCGAGGCGCGAGGCATGACTACCATCAATCCTTGCGCGGCCGGAGCATCTGGCCACCACACGATTGCAAGGGGGAAGCATGGAGATGACGCGGGCGACATCGGAGACCGATGCCAACCCTGATACCTCGGGTGGCGACGGTGGTCACGAGCCGGTTTCCGGACTGGAGGCGCCGTACTCGCTACTGGAATCCCGCAGCCACCAGATGTTTCCAACGCTGACGGCGGCCGAAATCGAGCGCATTCACCGTTTCGGCGAAGTCAGATCGTGGCGCGCCGGCGAGATGCTCTTCTCGACGGGCGACGTGGGGCGCGGGATGTACGTCGTCCTGTCCGGCCGCGCGCGCATCATCCAGCGGGACGGGCTGGGTAACCGCAGCACCATTACCGAGGAAGGGCCCGGCCAGTTTCTGGCGGAGGTCGGGCAACTGACTGGAAAGCCGGCGCTGGTCGACGCCTTGGCCATCGAGGATACCGTCGCGCTGGTGATTGTCCCCGAGCGCCTGCGCGCACTGCTGGTGGCAGAGGCCGATCTGGGCGAGCGCATCATGCGGGCGCTGATCCTGCGCCGGGTTGGCCTGATCGAGCGCGGCAGTGGCCCGGTGCTTGTGGGACGTGGCACGCAGCCCTTGTTGCTGGCGCTGCAGGCGTTCCTGCGTCGTAACGGCCACCCGCACAAGGTGATCGATATCGAGACGGATCACGACTCCACCTGTCTGCTCGATCTCAGCAATGCGCCGCAGAGCGATTTTCCGATGGTGATCTGCCCGGATGGCAGCATCCTGCGCGCGCCGGATGAGGGCCAGCTTGCCAGTTGCCTTGGCCTGGTTCCCGAGTTCGATCCCGAGCATGTCTATGACGTGATCGTCGTCGGCGCAGGCCCGGCGGGGCTGGCCACGGCCGTCTATGCGGCGTCCGAAGGGTTGTCCGTGGCCGTGATCGATTGCCGCTCGCCGGGCGGGCAAGCTGGCGCGAGCGCCCGAATCGAGAACTACCTGGGTTTTCCCACGGGCATTTCCGGGCAGGCGCTGGCGGGGCGGGCCTTCGTCCAGGCGCTCAAGTTCGGTGCGCATCTGGCGATTCCACTGGAAGCAAAGGCGTTGCATTGTGGTGAGAATCCGATCCGGATCGAACTGTCGGACGGTCGTCAGATTCCCACGCGTACCGTTGTGATCGCCACCGGCGCGCAGTACCGTCGCGCGGAGATCGACTCGCTCGATCGCTATGAAGGCCGTGGCGTCTACTACTGGGCTTCGCCGGTAGAAGCCAAGCTGTGCAAGGACGAACATGCGATGCTCGTCGGCGGCGGTAACTCGGCCGGCCAGGCAGCGGTGTTCCTGGCGTCCCACGCCAGGGAGGTGCACATCCTCGTGCGCGGCGAAGGGCTGGAGGCAACGATGTCGCGCTACCTGATCGACCGCATCCGCAGCCTCCCCAACGTCACGTTGCACACGCACGCCCAGATCACCGCGCTGGAGGGCGAGGAGTGGCTGTCGATCGTGCGCTATCGGGAGCAAACGCAGGGTGCCGACTGCATTTCTGTGCCGATGCGCCACGTATTCCTGTTCATCGGCGCGGCGCCCAACACCGAATGGTTGCGCGCCTGCAATGTGGAGACCGATGCCAAGGGTTTCGTGCTGACAGGATACGAGGCCCATCGCTCCTGCACCGAACGCGCCGACTTCACGCTTGAGACGAGCGTGCCGGGCGTGTTCGCGATCGGAGACGTGCGATCCGGCTCGACCAAGCGCGTAGCCGCCGCCGTGGGTGAGGGCGCGGCGGTCGTTGCGCAGATCCACCGGTATCTGGCGGACATGCAACCTGTCGCCTTGGCTGTTCGCATGTGATCGGCTGACTCGCCGCACCCCGGAGTCGGGGCATTCCTGCTTGACATACAGATCTGTCTACATACACTGTGTAGACAGATCTGTATCACCTCATCTGACAACACGCAGGAAGGAGTCCCCCCGATGTCGAACGTCCCCGAAGTCCGGCCGCCGCTGCCGCCGTTTACCCGTGAAAGCGCCATCGCCAAGGTGCGTGCAGCCGAAGACGGCTGGAATACGCGCGATCCGGCCCGTGTGGCACTGGCCTATACGATCGACAGCGCCTGGCGCAATCGTGCCGAGTTCGTGCATGGCCGCGAGCAGATTCAGGCCTTTCTTACCCGCAAGTGGCAGAAGGAACTGGACTACCGGCTGATCAAGGAGCTTTGGGCGTACGAGGGCAATCGCATCGCGGTGCGGTTTGCCTACGAGTGGCACGATGATTCGGGCAACTGGTTCCGCTCGTATGGCAACGAGAATTGGGAATTCGACGAGAACGGCCTGATGCGGCAGCGTCATGCATCCATCAATGACGCGCCGATCCGCGAGAGCGATCGCAAGTACCACTGGCCGCTCGGTCGCCGGCCCGATGACCATCCGGGCCTGAGCGACCTGGGCTTCTGAACGCAGCCCTTTAGCGCCCGAGTACCCAGCCAGCCAGTTCGCGCAGGTCGGCGTCGCTGACATCCGCGAACGGCGGCATCGGCACGCCGCCCCATTTGCCGCTGCCTCCGGTGCGGATGCTACGCATCACGGTGCTGACGGCATCGGCCTGGCCGGCGTACTTCGCGGCAACATCGTGGAATGCGGGGCCCACCACCTTCTTGTCCACGGCGTGGCAGGCGAGGCAGTTGTTGGTCGCGAGGAGGCTGCTGGCGTCGTGTGCCTTGGCTGGCGCTGGCTTTGCCGATGCGGCGGGAGCAGGCGATACGGCCGCGGCGGCGGTCGTCTGGCGTTCCGCACCATAGGTCCGGACCAGATAGTCGGCCATCACCGGGAGGTCTTCGTCGCGTAGTGGCGCGCCGAAGGCAGTCTTCATCTTCTTGACGGTGGCATCCCAGTAAGCGCGGCCCAGCGACTGCGGCTGCGTCGACACGTACTGCGCCGAATGGCAGGTCATGCAGTTCTGCTGCACCAGCCGATAGCCGGGCAGTTCGCTGGGTTGATAGCTTGCGGTTTCGGGGGGAAGCTGGATTTCCAGCGCGTGCGCGGCGGGCAGTGCGGAGAGCATCAGCGCCAGGCTGATGGCAAGGCGCCGTGCCGGGAAGCGGCTGCAAGGGGTCCAAGGGGTCTTTTGCATGGCGGGCTCCTCAGACTGCCTTGACGCGCGTGGTTTCCACCACGTTGCGCATGTAGCCGGCCGGATTCCACAACGCCGTCATCGGCTGGCTCTGGCCGATACGATTGACCGCGCGCACCCGGAGGTCATAGGCCCCCTTGCGTGGCGGGCGGAATGCGGCGCGCCATTCGCGGAACGAGTACTTGCCGAGATCCTGGCCGAGCGTGGCTTCCGTCCAGCTTCGGCCGCCGTCGGCCGAGAAGGCGACTTCGGCGATACCGTAGCCGCCGTCGAACGCAATGCCTCTTACCACGGTCTCTCGTCCGGACGGGACCGTCGCGCCTTCGGTCAGGCTGGTGATGAACGAGCGCACGTTGAAGCGCCCGATCGGGCGCGTGCGTGCCGGTGCCGAGCCGGGTTCGACATTGGCCCCGGCGTTGTCGGGAATGCGATAGGCGCTCTGCACCCAGAAGCCGTCGAACTGTTTGTCGAGAACGGTGATATCGGAAAGGTGTTTCACCCAGTACGTACCGTAGTGGCCCGGCACCACCAGCCGTAGCGGGTAGCCATTGAGCATCGGCAAGTCTTCGCCATTCATGGACCACGCCAGCATGACTTCGCCATCGAGCGCCTGGTCGATATCGAGCGATTTGACGAAGTCGGGGCTGTTGTCGAGTGGTGGCCGGTCGAGGCCATTGAAGCTGACCTGGACAGCGCCGGGTTGCACGCCGGCTCGTTCGAGCACGGCCTTCAGCGGCACGCCGGTCCAGCGCGCGTTGCCCATGGCGCCGTTGGCGAGCTGGCCGCCATTGACGCGCGGAGCAAGAAAGCCACGGCTGTTGCCCGAGCACTGGTTGACGGCGACGACTTCCACCGGCTGCGCGATAGCCTTGATGTCGGCCAGCGATAGCTCGAGCGGCGTTTTCACCTTGCCGCCAATGCGGAGCCGATAGGTCTGTGGGTCGACCGAGGTCGGAATGCCGCTCCAGTGATAACGCACGAAAAACGCGTCATTGGGCGTCAGAATCCCCTCGTTGAACACGCTAAACGGGGTTTCCAGCTGCGGAGGCCGGCTGGTCAGCAGGATCAGCGGCCGCTTCTGCGGAAACGCCACAAGCTCGCGCGCGCCGTTGTCGAAGGGGAGCTGGACCTGCTTGTCGCCGCTGGCGGCGAGGGCGTTCAGGGCGGTGGTGCCGACGACCGCATTGGCCGTCAGCGCGCCAGCCTGCTTGAGAAACCGGCGTCGCCGGACTCGATTCTCCATGGCTTGTCTCCGTCGTTCTTATCTTGGGCCGTGGCCGCGGGGGCGCACACACGGGGGTGAGGACGGGGATAAAGCCTATTCAGTGCCGCAAGGCATGTAAAACAGATTAAATCGATAACAACAAGAGGAATTCCCGCTAAACGACCCGCTACGACTACGCTAAGCAACCCGCTAAGCGGATCCGTTAGCGGATCCGTTTAGCTGGCCGCACCGCTTCGATGTATCCCGGCACGGCCAGCCGAGCGGCCTTACTGCATCGATTTCAGATTGCCAACGCGCACGAGCATCTCCGTGAACATCTGCATGTCCAGGTTCAGGTCGGGCACTTCCTTGTACTCCTTCGCGTTGTGCGCGGTGTACTTCTTGCCCGGCATCGCTGGCCCGAAGTTGATCGCGTTCGGCATCAGCTTGGCCGTGGTGCTGCCGGCGGTCGGCACGGGCTTGGCTTCGAGCCCGGTGGTATCGCCGTAGATGTTCAGCAACGTGGCCAGCCAGGCGCCCTTGGGATCCCGGGCCATCCAGTCGCCCTGTTCGTGCTGGATCTCCAGCGCGGTGTGCGTGGTTGCTGCCCAGCCCTGGACGCGCTCGGCGATCTTCGCGCGCAAGGCATCGGGCGTTGAACCGCGTGGCATCCGCACGTTGGCGGTGACTTCGAGCTTGCCGCCGCGCTCGCGGATCAGCGTCGGCGAGATCGTCAACGGACCCATGAAGTCATCCCGATAGGCCACGCCGAGCTTTTCCCCGAGATAGTCGGTGCCATAGAGGTCGGTCAGGTAGCGGATCGCATGGGCGTACTGGTTGTCGGCAAAGGCGACGCCCGACGACTGCAGGAACATCGCGAGACGCGGCACGGGGTTCACGCCTTCCTCGGGGCGGGAGCCATGGGCGGACGTGCCAGTCACCTTCACGACGATGACGTCGCCGTCACGCGCGATGTCGATCGAGAACTTGCCCTGGGCCTCATGCTGGGCGATGAAACCGGCGCGCGCCTTTTCCAGGCCGGCGGCCACGGCTGCCAGGTCACCGCCGCTGATGCGTGCCGTCGCCGTCTGAGGAATCGCGTTGGCCGAGGCCGCGCCGCTCATGGCCACGATGGCCGCCTGCTTGCCGTCCACCGTCTGATCCGCGAAGCGCGCGGTCAGCGCGCCCGAGCCTTTCTCGGCGACCACGGCGGGGTACTTGCTGTCGAGCACGATGTTGTACTCGGGCAGGGCGGTTTTCTCGCGGTAGTACTTCATGCCGTCGCCACCGGTTTCCTCGGTGGTCTCGATCATCAGCCGGATCGAACGCGCCAGCGGCACGCCGCTTTCCCGCACGGTTTTCATCGCGTAGAGGGCGGCGGCAATCGAGCCCTTGTCGTCGATCGTGCCACGTCCGTAGAGGTAGTCGCCCACGCGCGTGACCTTGAACGGGTCGAGCTTCGTGCCATCGTCGAGTACCCATTCGTCGGCCACCACGGGCACCACGTCGGCATGGGTAAGGATGCCGAAGGTGTCCTTGCCGGTGCCAGGCAGCGTGACTTCGAACACGCGGTTGTCGATGTTGCGATAGTGCAGGCCAAAGTCCTTGGCCATCCGCTCCACGAGCTTGCCGAACTCGATGATCGCGGGGTTCTCGTGCTGCGGCACCTTGTCGTCGCGCACCGTGCGCAGCGCCACCATCTCGCTGATGCTGTCGAGTACGGCACCGCCGTTGTGTACGCGGTTGTAGACGCCGAGCAGGCGTCCGATGTTGACGAGGTCGTCGCCCGTGAGCGGGCGCTTTGCCCAATAGGCTCGCACGGAAGGCGCAAGTTTCGGGTCGGCCTTGACCGCGGCGTCGAGGAAGGCATTGAAACTGGCAGGAGGCGTTGTCGTGGCACCGGCCACGAGTTGGTCGAGCTCCGGCTTGGCGATGGTCGCCGCGTTCGCCATGGGTGTCAGCGGGCAGGCGAGCAGGGCGGCGGCCAGCAGGGTTGCCGCTGGCAGTCGTGCAGTCAGACGATTCATCGGGTTTGTCCCTTCGGTTGTCCGGGTTGTCATTGTTGGGTGGCCGAATGATAGCGGCGCCCGGTGCGGCAAGAAAGCAGGGAGATCACTCGTCGATAGTGAAAATCAATCGCCTTTCTACGATTGATAATAGTAATTATCAATCGGATTGGTTGAAACGATGAATTGTACAAATCACATTGGGATCTTCAGAATCCACTCCATCGCTGCAACACGCGGCGCCAACCTGACCCAGAGGAGTGATCCAGATGCTGCAATCCCGTGAAGGCCAACGCGTTCCCAACGTCACGTTCCGTGTGCGTGCAAACAATGAGTGGAAGGACGTGACCACGGCCGAACTGTTCGACGGCAAGACTGTAGTGTTGTTCTCGCTGCCGGGCGCCTTCACCCCGACGTGCTCGTCCACGCACCTGCCGCGCTACAACGAACTGGCGCCGGTGTTCGCCAAGCAAGGCGTCGACGCAATCCTGTGCGTGTCGGTCAACGACACCTTTGTCATGAACGAGTGGGCCAAGGACCAGGAGTCCGAGAACATCGTCATGATCCCCGACGGCAACGGCGAATTCACCGACGGCATGGGCATGCTCGTCGACAAGGCCGACCTCGGTTTCGGCAAGCGTAGCTGGCGCTATTCGATGCTGGTCAAGGATGGTGTCGTGGACAAGATGTTCATCGAGCCGGAAGAGCCGGGCGACCCGTTCAAGGTGTCGGATGCCGACACGATGCTGAACTACATCGCGCCGACCGCCAAGCAGCCGGACCAGGTGGTGGTGTTCTCGAAGGTTGGCTGCTCGCACTGCGCCAAGGCAAAGCAACTGCTGTCGGACAACGGCTTCGAGTACATCGACGTGCCGCTCGAGAACAAGATTCGCGGCAAGGTGCTGGGCGCCGTGTCGGGCGAAATGACTGCGCCGCAGGTGTTCATCAACGGCAAGCTGGTTGGTGGCGCCGAAGCGCTCGAACAGTACCTCGCTCGCTGATCTCCCTCGCCCGGGCCCGGTTCCCCCGACCGGTGTCCTGGGCACCTCTCCCCCTTGCTAGTCGTCGTATCCGATGGCGCCGCGTATGTGGCGGCGCCATCCCGTACGCCGATTGACGATCGATACAGGAAACGCACATGAACACGAACCAGAATGCCCAGACCGCTCAAACTGTCCAGACCGTCCAGACTGACGTGGCCATCATCGGCGCGGGCACTGCCGGCCTGGCCGCCTACCGCGCGGCCATTGCCGCCGGCAAGCGCGCCGTGATCATCGAGGGCGGCGCCTATGGCACGACCTGCGCCCGCGTGGGCTGCATGCCGTCGAAGCTGCTGATTGCCGCGGCGGAAGCTGCGCACGAAGCGCGTCACACTGCTGCATTTGGCGTGCACGTGGATGGCCCGGTCCGCATCGACGGCAGGGAAGTCATGCAGCGCGTGCGGAGCGAACGCGACCGCTTTGTCGGCTTCGTGGTGCGCGGCGTGGAGGGCATTCCCCAGGACGACCGCCTGATCGGGCAGGCGCGGTTCATCGACAACACGATCCTCCAGGTTGACGACCACACTGTCGTGCGCGCTAACCGCGTGGTGATCGCCACGGGCTCGCGCCCTGCCGTGCCGCCGTCCTTTGGCGTGTTCGGAGATCGCCTGATCGTCAATGACGATGTGTTCTCGTGGGAAGACCTGCCCCAAAGCGTGGCGGTGTTCGGCCCGGGCGTGATTGGTCTGGAACTGGGGCAGGCACTGTCGCGGCTTGGCGTGCGGGTGCGCGTGTTCGGTGTCGGCGGCGGTGTCGGCCCGTTGTCGGACCCCGAAATTCGTGCTTACGCTGCCAAGTCCTTCAACCAGGAATTCTCGTTGTTGCCGGATGCGCGCGTGCTTGAGATGCGACGCGAGGGCGACGACGCCGTCATCACGTTCGAAGACGCCGACGGCCAGACCGTGACGGAGCGCTTCGCCTACGTGCTGGCCGCCACGGGCCGCCAGCCCAATGTCGACAATCTTGGGCTGAACAACACCGCGCTGGAACTCGATTGGCGGGGCGTACCGGTGTTCGACCCGGTGACACTCCAGTGCGGTGAATCGCCGATCTTCATCGCCGGCGATGCCAACAACGTCCTGCCGCTGCTGCATGAGGCGGCCGACGAAGGCAAGATTGCCGGCGAAAACGCTGCACTCTGGCCGAAGGTCGGTCCGCTGACGCGGCGCGCGCCGATCGCGGTGGTGTTCTCCGATCCGCAGATCGCGATGGTCGGCAAGCGCTTTGCCGATCTGACGCCGGGCAGCTTCGTGACTGGCGAGGTCAGCTTCGAGGATCAGGGGCGCAGCCGTGTGATGCTCAAGAACCGGGGGCTGATGCACGTCTACGCGGATCGCGCCACGGGCCGCTTCCTTGGCGCGGAGTGGATTGGCCCGCGCGCCGAGAACATCGCGCATCTGCTGGCGTGGTCGTACCAGCAGGGGCTGACGATTGCCGCGATGCTGGCCATGCCTTTCTACCATCCCGTGGTGGAAGAGGGCTTGCGCACGGCGCTGCGTGATGCGCAAGCCAAGCTGGCGCAATTGCAGGAAGCCGCCTGATCGGACGGCAGCCTGAGCCTGGCTTGATCGGGAGGGCCGGAAGCGACGTCTCGCTTCCGGCCCTTGTTCATTTGGCGGGATGTATATAGAGAGATCGAGACAGATCAAGACAGATCTGTCTCCTATAATGGCGCCTATCCACGCCAACGTCTTACCCTGTCACCCGTCATGCCCACCCCATCCGCGCGCGACCGCATCCTCGATACCGCAGCACGCCTGTTCTACCGCGATGGCTATCGCGGTACCGGGATCGACCGGATCATCGCCGAGTCGGGCGTGGCCAAGATGTCGCTCTACCGGCATTTCCCTTCCAAGAACGACCTGATCGTCGCGTATCTCGAGCGCCGGCATGACTACTGGATGGGCTGGTTCCGTGATGCGGTGACCCAGCGACTGGCCGCACGCGGCAACCTCGATGTCATGGCCGATGCGCTGGGCGAGTGGTTCGCCACCGAGGATTTTCGTGGCTGCTCCTTTATCAACATGATCGCGGAGGCAGGTGGCGGTGCCGGTGACGACCCAAGGCTGCTGGCGCAGGCAGTGGCGCACAAGGCGTCGCTGGAGGACCTCGTCACCGGGATCGCGCGCGATCTGGGGCTGTCCAGCCCACGCGAAGTGGCGGAAGAGGCCATGCTCTGCATCGAGGGCATGATCATCCGCTACCAGACCACGCATGCCGGTGGCGTGATCGATGCCGGGAGGCGGACGCTTGCCAGGCTGCATACGGCACATTCGGCAGCGTAATCTACTGAAACACAGTGCGTACACGTTAACCCTGATGCCACGGTAAAATCCGTGGCATAAGACATGGGCCGGAAGCAATTTCGGCCCGTTTGCATTGGGAAGCACGCCTGTGAACGCAGTGAACAACAACCAGCGGCGCACCGAGGTCGACCTGATTCGCGGCATCGCGCTGCTCTTCATCGTGGTCGACCATGTCAACGGCAGCGTGCTGGCCGACTACACGATCCGCAACTTCACGCTCTTCGACGCCGCCGAGGTCTTTGTTTTCCTGGCCGGCTATTCGGCGGGCGCCGCCTATCTCGCGATGGAGGCCCGCCAGGGCGCCAGCGCCGCGAGCAAACGCCTGCACCGCCGTAGCTGGGAGATCTACAAGGCCTTCGTGCTGACCGGGGTGCTGATGTTGCTGTTCGGGTTCTTGCTGGCGATGTGCAAGGTGCCCGCGCCCGCCGTGCGCGCGACCGAGGCACCGGCGTTCATGGCCCAACCGATCGAAACGCTGTTCCAGGTGATCGGGCTGGCGCGGCAGCCATTCGTCTCGGACGTACTGCCGATGTACGCGGTGTTTATTGGACTGGCGCCGCTGGCGATCGGCTGGGCGAGAAAATATCCGTTGGCCTTTGTCTGCGGCAGCGTGGCGCTCTGGATCATGGCGCCGGCGCTGCTGCCGCTGTTGCCGAGCAGCGAGCCGCGCGGCTGGAGCTTCAACCCGTTCGCATGGCAGTTGATGTTCGGCATGGGCCTGCTGGCACGCCTGCGGCCGGACTTCGTGCTGCCGCAACAGAATATCGCGCGCTGGGCCTGCACCATCGGCGCGGTGGTTGTCACGATGGCCTGCATGGCGCTGGCGTATCTGTGGATGCGTCCGCATGTGTATGAGGCCTGGCTGCCGGCGTGGTTGCCGTCGATGGTCTTTCCGCTGCCGAAGCAGAGCCTGGCGTTCCTGCGCGTGCTCAGCTTCCTGGGGCTGGCATGGCTGGTCTATCTGGCGGCGCGCGCGGGATGGGTCGAGCGCGTGGCCCGCTTTATGGGGCCGGTGGTGCAGATCGGCCGGCATAGCCTGTTCTGCTTCGTGCTGGGCGCCGTGGTGTCGGTGACGATCGAAGGCTTCACCTATGGCATTGCCGGCGGCCGGCCCACGCGCCCGGTGGCGCTGGGCGGCGATCTGGTGGCGGTGGCAATCCTGCTGGTGGTCGGCGGCTGGTATGGCCGAAGGAAGGAAGCGAAGAAGGTGGCCGCGAAGTCGGCGATCGTCACTGCATAGCCATCGCGCGCGTGATCGCGTTTGATCGTCTGTGATCGCGTGTGATCGCGCGTCATGCGCGCCCCCTCCCATGCACATCGGAGAGGGGCGCGATCAAGTGGCAAGTCAGCGCGTCAGCCAAGGTCTCCGCCACCTACTGGCACCACAGTCCCCGTCATATACGACGCCTCGTCCGAGGCCAGGAACAGGATCACACCTACTTGTTCCTCGATCGTCCCGTACCGGTGCATCAGGCTCGACGACACGGTCTGATCGACGATTGCCTGATACCACTTCGATTCCTGTTCCGACTGTTCCGACTGTTGCTGCGTGTTGCGCGGGATCTTGCGCGGCGGCGCCTCGGTACCGCCCGTAGCCACCGCGTTAATGCGAATGCCATCCGCCGCGTGCTCGAACGCCAGGCTCGCGGTCAGCGCATTCACGCCTCCTTTGGCCGCCGCGTAGGGCACGCGATGGATGCCGCGCGTCGCAATCGACGACACGTTGACGATGACTCCGGCGCGACGCTCGACCATGCCCGGCAACACCGCGCGGCAACCCCAGAGCGTGGGAAACAGCGACCGGCGGATCTCGGCCTCGATTTCGGCTTCAGCGTAGTGCTCATAGGGCTTGGCCCAGATCGTGCCGCCCACGTTGTTGATCAGGATGTCGACATGGCCGAAGGCAGCGGTGGCCGTGGCCACCATCGCCTGCGCTCCCGCATACGTCTCCAGGTCCGCATTGACGGACAGTGCCGTGCCGCCCGCGGCCAGAATCTCGGCCGCGACTTCCTCGACCAGCGCGGCGCGGTCCACCAGCACCACATTCGCGCCCTCGGCAGCCGCGGACATTGCCACGCCGCGACCGATACCCTGCGCCGCGCCCGTGACGATCATCGTCCGGTCGGCGAAACGTTGCGTCGTGCGCATCATGCCTCCGCGCTGGCCGAAAACTTCTCGTAGTAGAAATTGGCCGGCGTGATGCCGGCATCCCGCAGCCAGTCGCGCACGGCTTCCACCATGGCCACGGGGCCGCAGAGGTAGATGTCGACGTCTCCGTCGTTGATCCATGCGGTGTCGACATGCGTGGTCACATAGCCCTTGCGCTCGTGCGTGCTCGCGGCGTCGGCAATGCAGGTGCGGTAGGTGAATCCGTCGATGCTGGCCGCGGCAGCCTCAAGCCGCTCGGTGGCCACCAAGTCGATGTCATGCGTCACGCCGTAGACCATGCGCACCGGATGCGTGCTGCCGCTGGCGGCCAATACGTCGAGCATGGACAGAAACGGCGCGATGCCGGTGCCGCCGGCCAGGAACAAAACGGGCCGCGTGACGGCGCGCAGGTAGAAGCTGCCGAACGGGCCGGAGAATGCCATGCGCTGTCCGGTCTGCGCCTCGCCGGCCAGAAAGCCGCTCATGCGGCCCTGTGGCACATTGCGCACGACGAAGGCCGCCTGAGACGCGCCCGGCGGCGAACTGAACGAGTACGCGCGCGTTAGTCCACTGCCCGGGATTTCCACGTTGACGTACTGCCCGGGCAGGAAGCTGAGCGCGGTTGGGTCATCGAGGTCGATCGAGAAGCCGATGGTCGAATCCGACAGTGGCGCCACGGCGGCGATCGCGCCCTCGAATCGAGTCACGCCAGTCTTGCAGGCCGCGGACGAAGCCGGCACGCGGATCACGCAATCCGAGCGCGGCCGCGTCTGGCAGGCCAGCACGTATCCCTTGGCCGCCTCCTCGGCGGTCAGCGCGTCCTCGATATAGCTCGATTCGGGTAGATCGTAGTGGCCGGATTCGCACAGGCCGCGACAGGTTCCGCACGCGCCGTCGCGGCAGTCGAGCGGAATGTTGATCTGCTGGCGATAGGCGGCGTCCGAGAGCGTCTCCTTGTCGCCGCACGTGATGAAGCGCGTCACGCCGTCTTCGAACTGCAGGGCGATCGTATGTTCCATGGCCTTGTCCCTCCGTGGTGCTGCCTGATACGGCGAGCGAATCAGATGTGATAGATGTCGATGACCTGGTGGATGTAGTCGTTCTTGAGCACGACGTACTTGTTCAGGATGCGCGGCGTGCCTTGCGAGAAATCGATTACGTAGCGCGACATGCCGAAGTAGCTGAAATTGGTCTGGTAGCGATGCGCGAGCGTGTGCCAGTTGAAGCGCACCGTGGCCAGATGTCCGTCGGTCGACTCGATTTCGATATTGCTCAGGTTGTGGCTCGTGCGCGTGTCGGGGATCGTCGCGCTCGACCGCTCGGTCTTGATGCGGAAGATGCGGTCTTCCAGCCCCTGCCGGTTCGGATAGAAGATCAGCGAAATCTCTCGTTCCGGATCGGTGACGAGCTTGCCGTCGTCATCCCAGCAAGGCATCCAGAATCGCGCCTCGGGGTGATAGCAGGTCAGCCATTCATCCCATTGCTCGTCGTCGAGCAGGCGGCACTCGCGGTAGAGAAAGGCCGAGACATCGCTCATGGGGATGGCGGCGCTCATGCTGCATCTCCCTGTGCCACGGCCCGCTTCATCGTCTCCAGCCAGTAGCGGTGCTGTACGGTATAGAGCCCTTCGTCCTCGGTACGCAGCCCGCTCATCACCGGATTCAGACCGATGCGCTTTGCTGCGTCGTCGGGCCCGTCGATCCAGTGCGTGGCGCCCCGGCACATATCGTTCCAGGCCAGTGCCTGGCCCGCGTAGCCCTGTTGGCAGGCGCGGAACTCCTCGAGGTCGTCGGGCGTGGCCATGCCGCTGACGTTGAAGAAGTCCTCGTACTGGCGGATGCGGCGCGCGCGGGCCTCGTCCGATTCGCCCTTGGGGGCGATGCAGTAGATCGTGACTTCGGTGCGGTCCACCGACAGCGGGCGCAGCAGGCGGATCTGCGAGCCGAACTGGTCCATCAGGTAGACATTGGGGTACAGGCACAGGTTGCGCGAGTTCTGGATCATCCAGTCGGCGCGCTCCTCGCCACAGCGTTGCGCGAACTCGTCGCGACGGGCGAAGTTCGGACGATCTTCCGGGTTGGCCCAGCGCGACCACAGCAGCATATGGCCGTGATCGAACGCGTAGAAGCCGCCGCCTTGCTGACCCCACTTGCCCGCATCCATCGCGCGGATCTTGTCCTCGCGTTCGTTCTGCTGCTTGCGGTGGCTTGTGGTGGCGGCGTAGTTCCAGTGCACGGCGGACACATGGTAGCCATCGGCGCCATTCTCGGCCTGCAGCTTCCAGTTGCCGGCGAACGTGTATGTCGACGAGCCACGCAGCACCTCCAAGCCATCGGGTGACTGGTCGACGATCATGTCGATGATGCGCGCGGCATCGCCCAGAAACTGCTCGATCGGCGGCACATCGGCGTTGAGGCTGCCAAACAGGAAGCCGCGATAGTTGGCAAAGCGCGCCAGCTTCTTCAGGTCGTGGGACCCCTCCTTGTTGAAGCATTCCGGATAGCCGGCCTGTTCGGGGTCCTTGACCTTGAGTAGCTTGCCGCTGTTATTGAATGTCCAGCCGTGGAATGGGCAGGTGTATGTGGCCTTGTTGCCGCGCTTGTGCCGGCACAACATGGCGCCGCGATGGCTGCACGCGTTGATGAATGCGTTCAGTTCGCCCTGGCGATTACGCGCGATCACGATCGGCTGGCGGCCGATATGCGTCGTGTAGTAATCGTTGTTGTTGGGGATCTGGCTTTCATGCGCCAGGTAGATCCAGTTGCCCTCGAAGATGTGCTGCATCTCGAGTTCGAACAGCGCCTCGTCCGTGAACGCGCTGCGGTGCAGCCGATAGTCGCCGGTGGCTTTGTCTTCGACCAGGAACTGATCAAGGTTTTCCAGGCGGTTGGGCTGATGCTGGGGACGAGCGGGGCCCGCCCCGGTATCCAGATGGATCGGGATCATGGTGGTCTCCTGCCAGAGCGGCGGGG
>NZ_ANKP01000088.1:0-11242 GCF_000319775.1 Cupriavidus sp. HMR-1 | reverse complement strand
TCGAATCTCGTGCTCACGCACAGCCGACCTGGCCAGCAATTGCCGTGGCGGTATGCGGATTGTCGCCCGTCAGCATCATCGTTTTGACACCCAAGGTGTGCAAATCGGCAATGGCTTGACGGCTATTCTCCTTCACTGTGTCGGCCACTGCGAACAACGCCTGCACCCCCTCTGGTCCGACCAGCATTACAACGGTCTTGCCTTCGGCCTCAAGCGCAGCGAGCCGCGATTCGAGTTCTGGCGAACAGACGCCCAGTTCCTCGACCAGCCGGTGGTTGCCCAGATGGTAGGAGTGGTCATCGACGCTGCCACGCACCCCACGGCCAGGCAATGCCGCGAAATCGGCGACGTCGCAAGGTATCAATCCTTCACCTTCGGCGGCGCGCGCCACCGCCAGGGACACTGGGTGATCCGAGCGGGCAGCCAGGCTCGCAGCCAGCAGCCTGGATGTGGCCGGATTGGCGTCGCCCCACACCACGAAATCGGTCAGGGCGGGCTTGCCGTGCGTGATGGTGCCAGTCTTGTCCAAGGCCAACCACTTCAGCTTGCGCCCCTCTTCCAGATAGACGCCGCCTTTGATGAGGATGCCATGCCGCGCGGCCGCGGCCAGGCCGCTGACAATGCTCACCGGCGTGGAAATCACCAGAGCGCAGGGGCAGGCGATCACCAGCAGGACCAGGGCCTTGTAGATCCAGTCCAGCCACGGTCCACCGAACACCAACGGGGGTAGAACCGCCACCGCCAAGGCCACGGCGAATACGACGGGTGTGTAGAGGCGGGCAAACTGGTCGACGAAGCGCTGCGTCGGTGCGCGGCTTCCCTGGGCCGCTTCGACGGCGTGAATGATGCGCGCCAATGTTGACGCGTTGGCTGCCGCCGTGACGCGGAATTCGAATGAGCCGGACTCGTTGATCGTGCCAGCGAACACAGGATCGCCCTCGATCTTTTCGACCGGCAGGCTCTCGCCGGTAATCGGTGCCTGGTTGACGGTGGAGCGCCCCTCAATGACCTGACCGTCGAGGGCGATGCGTTCACCAGGTTTGACTCGAATCCGGCTACCAACTGCGACGGCCTTGGCATCCACCTCGGCCCAACTGCCGTCAGCTTGCTGAATCAGTGCGGTATCCGGTGCGAGATCCATCAGGCCGCGAATGGCGTTGCGGGCGCGATCCAGCGACTTGGCCTCGATGACTTCGGCCAGCGCAAAAAGCACCATCACCATCGCCGCCTCGGGCCAATGACCAATCAGCATGGCGCCAGTGACCGCAATGGACATCAGCGCATTCATGTTCAGGTTGCGATTCCTGAGCGCGATCCAGCCCCTCTTATAGGTGGTGAGGCCACCAGTGAAGATGGCCACCAGCGCCAGCGCGACCACGCCCCAATGGTTGCCACCATGGAGCCAGTACACGACCTCCGCCAGCGTCGCGGCCACCCCTGACACCGCAAGCGGCCACCAGTTCGTGCGCGCGGGCCCCGGTGCCTCGGCCGCTGCGGGGGCACCGGCGCTGCGCACTTCGGCGTCGAAGCCGAGTGATTTCAGGGCTGTAAGCACGTGGGATAGCGTGTCAGCCGCATGCCAGACGTGCAGCGTCCGCTGCACCAGATTGAACTCGAGGCTGGCGACGCCAGGTATGCCGGCAAGCTTGCTGCGAATCAGCGCCTCCTCGGTCGGGCAATCCATCTGGTGGATGGCCAGTACCGTATTTTGCAGGGGCGTTGCTTCGTCCATGCGAACCGCCCGCATCCCGATGGCCGATAGCGCCTCCTCGATAGGGCCCGGTGACGCCATCTGGTGGCTAACGGCTAGCGTTCGCTGCATCAAATTGAACTCAAGTCCTCCCACGCCGGGCAGTTTCGCGAGCTTGTCGCGAATCAGCGCCTCTTCGGTCGGACAGTCCATGTTTTCGATTCGGTAGCGCGCCTGCTTCAGCCCCGCGCCAACCGTGCTCGGTTCTGGGTTGCGCGTCGCAACGGAAGCGCAGCCACATCCCTTCGAGCCACATTCGCTCATGGCAACCCCTTGTGTGTATTCATCTCGCGTTGCCGATTTAACACCCTCTAGTTACTATAGAGTCAAGACATCTCCCATCCGACGCCATGAATATCCAGATCGGCGAGCTTGCCAAGCGCACCGCATGCCCGGTGGTGACCATTCGCTTCTACGAACAAGAAGGGCTGTTGCCGCCGCCGGGCCGCAGCCGGGGGAATTTTCGCCTGTATGGCGAGGAGCACGTGGAGCGCTTGCAGTTCATTCGTCACTGCCGGTCTCTGGATATGCCGTTGAGCGACGTACGGACCTTATTGAGTTACCGGAAGCGGCCCGACCAGGATTGCGGTGAAGTCAATATGCTCTTGGATGAGCACATCCGTCAGGTCGAATCTCGGATCGGAGCTTTGCTCGAACTGAAGCACCATTTGGTGGAACTGCGCGAAGCCTGTTCTGGTGCCAGGCCCGCCCAATCGTGCGGGATTCTGCAGGGACTGTCGGACTGCGTGTGTGATACGCGGGGGACCACCGCCCATCCAAGCGACTAGGTGGGCATCCCTGGCGCCGTACTTCGTCTCCTGCATTTGGATAGTGGCATCGTGCCGGCAAATAGAATTACAATCATTCGCATTTGTACGCGAAATCGCTGTTCTGCCGGTAAGGCCTCCCATGCAAGCCCTGCGTCTCCTTTCGATTGTTCTGCTCTCTCTGTTCGTGACGGTCTCGACCGCACAGGCAGATCCTCTCGCCACGCAAGACAAGGCCAAGCAAATCTGGCAAGTACTGGACTACCTTGCTGTCGACTATGGCCGGTCCGTCAAGGATGGCCACGTCGCCAACGAAGCCGAGTATGCCGAGATGCAGGAGTTCGCGCAGGCCGCTGAACGGCAGCTAACCGAGTTGCCGCCGACGCCAGCCGCGCCAGAGTTGGCCAAGGAAGCGGCGGCGTTGCGCGCATCCATTGCAGAAAAGGCCCCGCCCGAATCAGTCGGCGAGCAAGCTCGCAAACTGGCCGGCGGACTCCTCGCAGCCTATCCGGTCCCGATGGCCCCCGGCAAGCTGCCCGATCTGCAACAAGGGGCAAAGCTGTATCAAAGCCAATGTGCTTCGTGCCACGGCGTTTCCGGGCACGCGGACGGCCCACTAGCTGCAAAGCTGAGCCCGCCACCGATCGCCCTGGCTGATCACGAGCGCGCCCAGGAGCGCAGCGTCTTTGCCCTACAGCAAATCATCACGCGCGGGGTAGAAGGGACGTCGATGCCGGCATTTGCTCAACTCTCGGACGAGGAACGCTGGGCGCTCGCCTATTTTGCCTCGACCCTTTCGTATTCGGATGCCGACCGCCAGGCCGGCGCCAAGCTGTGGACCTCTCAACCGGCTCTCCACGCAGCCGTGCCCACGCTGGCCTTGTTAAGCCAGACCTCCGAGGCTGCGCTCGCCAAGACCGTCGGGGCGGATGCCGCTCGCCAACTGACCGCGTACCTCAGGAGCACGCCGGGCTCGGTCACCGCGTCAAGCACCGACAGCCTGATGATCGCCAGAGACAAGCTGAAGGAAAGCTTGGCCACCCTGGACAAGGGCGACAGGCAGTTGGCTTCGCGGCTGGCGTTGTCTGCCTATCTCGACGGCTTCGAGCCCGTCGAGCCGGCGCTGGCTGCCAAGAACCAGGCGCTGTTCCAGGATATCGAGAAGACGATGGGGCTCTATCGCAATGCTGTGACAGCGGGCCAGGTGGAACGCGCCCATGAAATTGCGCAGAAGTTGCAATCGCAGCTTGACGACGCACAGGAGGCGCTGGGCGGCACCAATGACGCCATATCGACCTTCCTCGGCGCCCTGACAATCCTGCTACGAGAAGGGCTTGAAGCCCTGTTGGTGGTCGTCGCGATGATGGCGTTCCTGAAGAAAGCGGATCGCACCGATGTCCTGCCCTACGTGCATGCAGGCTGGGTTACTGCGCTGGCGGCCGGTGGGCTGACCTGGGCGGTAGCCACCTATGTCGTCGACCTGAGTGGCGCCAGTCGCGAGATGACGGAAGGTTTTTCCGCAGTGTTTGCCGCAATCGTGTTGCTTGGCGTGGGCATGTGGATGCACCAGAAGAGTCTTGCGGGTCGCTGGCAGGCCTATGTGAAGGCGAAGCTGTCCTCGGCATTGAACAAGAAATCAGCGCTGATGCTGTTCCTGCTGTCGTTCGTGACCGTCTATCGAGAAGTGTTTGAAACAGTCCTCTTTTACGCTGCCCTGTGGACAGAGGGCAACGGTGTATTTTTGCTCGCAGGACTTGCGTCGGGTATCGCCATCCTGGCCGCGATCGCCATCGTGCTCCTGCGCTCCACGGCGCGCCTGCCGATTGGTCAGTTCTTTGCCTTCAGCTCAGCATTGGTCGGCGTGTTGGCGGTCGTTCTGATTGGTAAAGGCATAGCTGCGCTTCAGAAAGTCGGCTTCCTACAAGTTACGCCGATCTCCATGCCTCGTATCGACGTCCTGGGCATTTATCCGTCCGTCCAGACCGTCGTAGCGCAAGTCCTGATTCTGCTCATTATCGCCGCAAGCGTCGTCTACAATTTGCGGTCGCACCGGCCATCTACCCAGGTGTAACGCCGCCAATGCGGCTCCGCGCTGGGGAGAACCGTCTCCTCGGCTCGGCTTGCCTGCCGTGGGCCGTGGAGCGCCTCACCGGCGTAACATCTCGCCAATTCTGGCGCCTCCCCGATAGCAAGCGAGCGCGAGGTGCCCCTAAACTGGGTGAATTCATTCGAGCGCCCGATTTAACCGTGCGGCTCCCGTGCGTCTTGCATGGGCTCAAGCATCGTCCCGGCGTCAACCTTGCCTCATAGAAATCGCCGTGACCGCATCCCATCGCACCACGTTATGCCAGATCCCGCCTGCGATCTGGATGTTGGGCTTTGTCAGCCTGCTGATGGATCTTTCGTCGGAGATCATACATAGCCTGCTCCCCATCTTTATGGTGACGGCGCTTGGCGCCAGCGCCTTCGACGTTGGACTCATTGAAGGCTTCGCCGAGGCGACCGCCCTGATGGTAAAGGTCTTCTCGGGGGCGTTCAGCGACTACCTCGGCAAGCGCAAATGGCTCGCGGTACTGGGCTATGCGCTTGGCGCGGTGTCCAAGCCATTCTTCGCACTGGCGCCCGGCGTGGGAACCGTACTGGCGGCGCGTCTCACGGACCGAATCGGCAAGGGCATTCGCGGCGCCCCTCGCGATGCGCTGGTCGCGGACATCGCACCGCCGCACCTCCGGGGCGCCGCCTTCGGCCTAAGACAATCGCTGGACACCGTGGGAGCCTTTCTCGGGCCGCTGAGTGCTATCGGCCTGATGTATCTGTGGGCGAATAATTTCAGGGCCGTCTTCTGGGTGGCAGTCATCCCAGGCATCCTCTCAGTCTTGCTGCTGATGCTCGGGGTGCGAGAGCCCCACACCCATGTCGACGCCAAGCGAACCAACCCCATCAAGTGGGCAAACCTTGTTCGTCTTGGACGATCGTACTGGCAAGTGGTCGCGATTGGGGCGCTGTTCATGCTGGCTCGGTTCAGCGAGGCGTTTCTGGTGCTGCGCGCCCAACAGGTCGGTTTGCCTCTGTACTTGGCGCCCCTCGTGCTGGTCGCGATGAACGTGGTGTATTCCCTGTCGGCCTATCCCTTTGGCAAGCTGTCCGATAGTCTGCCTCATACCACGCTGTTGGCATGGGGTCTGGTGGCCCTTATTCTCGCCGACCTCGTGCTGGCGATAGGCGCGTACTGGGCGGTAATGCTGGCCGGCGTGGCGCTATGGGGGCTGCATATGGGCATGACCCAGGGACTGCTTGCCACCATGGTAGCCGACACCGCGCCCGAAGATCTGCGAGGCACGGCGTTCGGCTTCTTTAATCTGGCGAGCGGGCTGGCGCTTCTCATTGCCAGCGCGTTGGCCGGCTTGCTTTGGGACCGGCTCGGAGCAGCCTTCACGTTCTATGCAGGTGCGGCTTTTTGCGCGGTCACCATTGCGCTGATCTTTGTCGCTCAGCGTGACACGCCGCAAGTGGCAGGCCAAGGGTCGGGCAGCGATCATGGCCGCTGATGACCACGATCCACATGATCGCCTCTCCGCGCTTCACGCCCGGCAGGTTGCCGCGATTTCTTTCGTCCCGCACGTGCCCACCGGGCTGCGTCCGGTGGCCCCTCCGCGATTTCGTCTACCAGTCGACGCAGCCTGCAGCGGGCAGCCTTCGCGCTATCCGCACCTCGCACGGCTCAGACTTTTTCGGGCGGCCCCGAACCTCTTCGGCCTGACAGCCACGCAAAGCCAAGGAAGGCCAACGGCGCAAGCACCAGGCTGTAGCTCAGCCAGGCACCGTAGATCCCGTTGGGACCGTACGGTTCTGTCATGTCATGCCAGTATCGATTATCGACAAACGGCAATGCGCCGGCCTCGGAGAATTCGTGCAGCGCATAGATGGCCAACTGTGCCGAAAACAGCACCATGAACACCGCCGTTACCTGAAAGAACAACGACAGATTCACCCGCCGTCCATACCGGCCCCACGCCCAGGCGAGGATGGCTGCACAAGCCAGCCCAAGGACGCCACCGAGTGCGAGATGTCCCGTACCGGCGCCTGCGGCAAGGGATGCAATCATCGTCGCGGCCTCGACGCCTTCGCGCCCCACCATCAGGAGCACGAAGGCAAAGATCGTCAGCCAGGGGCCGAGGGCTTTCTTGTCCGGCACCCGCGAGAGCCGGCCACGGATTTCGCCCGCCATGGTTTTGCCGTGCCGAAGCATGTGCCACGTGCAGGAGATGACCAGCGTGCCTGCCAGCAGCGCGAGCCAGGCTTCGGCCTGTGCACTGATGCCGCCAACCCGATACAGCGCCAGACCAAGTGCGGCTGCTCCTAAAACAGCCGCGACGATGCCAGCTTTTGCGGCGCTGGCGAGATGCTGGCGGCCTGTCTTTTGGAGACTCTGCATCTTGGTATGACCCCTATACGCGCGTACGCACCGTCGTTGCCCCAACGCGGCCTCATCGGAGTTCGAGCCCGCGCAGCACGAGTCCCCTCGACCGAATCCATAGGAGCCTCTCTCTACACCAAGCACGATCGGCGCCACACGCGATCCCGCGTTTGCATGTTTGGCTTGACCTTGGAGTAAGGTCCAAGGTCTAGGATTGTTTCAGGAAGAACCCGCACTGGCCATTGGCAACCGCCTTGTGGGCCTTCGGCTGTTGATAAATCTGGCGAGGAACATTGTCATGACCATCGCGATATCGGCCGGTTCCGCTCCACACGTCTGGAGCGAGGAGCCGGCTAGTGTACCGGGCTGCCGGCGTATTCGTGCCCGAATCGGCGGGCTGCATTGCTCGTTGTGCACCGGGACCATCGAGAAGGCGCTTGGCAAGCGGCCCGGCGTCGCCAAGGTTGCCGTGAGCCTCACCCATGAACAGGCACTCATTGAGTACGACCCTAACGTCGCGCGTGCCCAGGACCTGCTGCAAACGTTGAAGGACATCGGTTACACAATCTCGGACCCGCGCAAGCTGCGCCCCTTCGATGAGGAAGAACGGGCGCTTACGCGTGAGCGTGGCCGCTTTCTGGCCGCGCTAGCCATGAGCATCGCCGCGATGGGCTTGGTCGGCTATCCGGTCGATAGCGCCTGGTTTCCCCTTTGCGTCTTTTCGCTCGTGAGCCTGGTTGCGTTTGCGTTCGTCGTCTTGCGTGGCTACGGGCTGAGACAGGCGCTAGCCGGAACGGTCGGGCTCGGCGCCTTCGGCGCCGCGATCTACGCGTTCAAGTTGCAGGGCCTGCTGGGCCCGAGCGTCCCGTGGTTGGCAGGCGCGCTCGCAGTGGCGCTCATTTTCGGCATCGGCCGCCATATCGTCTATATGGCGGCGATGGCCTTGCGGCGTGGCATTCTCAATCAGCATGTGCTGGTCGAATTCGGCGCCTTTGCCGGGGTCGCTGGCGGCCTCATCGGCCTCACCCTGCGCCCCGCCGGCTATCCGACAGAAGCATTCTTCGCGGTCTCGGTGATGGTACTCAGCTACCATATCTTTTCTGAGTGGCTCTCGCTGATCGTCAAGACGCGTAGTTCCCAAGCCGTGAAGAAGCTCCTCGATCTCGAGCCGGATATGGCGCTGGTCGTGCGGGATGGCACCGAGCAGTCGGTCCCGCTCGAAGTGGTGCGGCTCGGAGACCGCGTGCGTATTCGTCCCGGCGCGCGCGTGCCGGTCGACGGCGAGGTCGAATCGGGGCACTCCGAGGTGGACGAGTCGCTGGTCACGGGGGAGCCAATTCCTGTCGAGAAGCGTGCCGGCGACCGCGTCCTGAGCGGCGCCTTGAACGGGCACGGGACGCTACTGATCCGAGCGACAGCCGTCGGCGAAGAAAGCTTTCTCCGACAGGTTATCCGCAGTGTGGAAGAAGCCCGCGCACTCAAGCCAGGCGTGCTTCATCTCGTGGACCGCATCCTGCGCGTCTATACGCCACTCGTGCTGTCGACGGCGATTGCCGCTGCCGCCCTCTGGCTCCTCGGACCGTGGCTCGCAGGCGCTGCGCCCGACCTGCAGCGCGCCATCTTTGCCGGGCTGAGCGTGCTGGTGATGGGCTATCCGTGCGCTGTGGGGATCTCAGCACCACTCTCGATCGTGCGCGGCGCAGGCGAAGCCGCCGAGCGTGGCGTGCTCATGCGCACAGGTGAGGCGTTTCAGGTGCTTCGGCGCGTCGATCGTGTGGTGTTCGACAAGACCGGCACGCTTACCGAAGGTCGGCCTGCCCTGCGAGAAGTCATCGCGCTCTCATGCAATGAAGAAGAGCTGCTTGCCGTGGCGGCGGGTACCGAAGCGTTTTCGGAACATCCGCTCGCGCGGGCCGTCGTCGAAGCCGCGTTTCAACGCGGCATCACGCTGTCGAACGTCGAAGACTTTGAGGCGGTCGCGGGTCAAGGTGTGCGGGCACGCCTGGGCCAGTCGAGGCTGGTGGTCGGCAATGCGCGGTTCCTCTCGGTCGAAGGCGCAGCGTTGACCGGGGGCGGACTCGACCCGCGCCTTGCGGAGTTGGAGACAAGCGGATCCACCGTCATTGGCGTGGCACGCGACGGCGTCCTGCTTGGGTGGCTGGCGCTCGGCGATGCGTTACGGGCTGACGCCGTCGAGACGGTCGAGCGCCTGCACGCGCTCGGCATCCGCACCACGCTCCTGACCGGCGACAACGCCCGCGCGGCACGGCATTTCGCGGCAGCCGCCGGTATTGACGAGGTGCATGCACAGGTGCTGCCAGCCGAGAAGGCTGCCCTTGTTCGGCAACTGCAGATGAGCAGTCGCGTGGCGATGGTCGGCGACGGCATCAATGATGCGCCGGCGCTGATGCAGGCCGATGTCGGCATCGCCTTCGGGCACGGCGCCGATATCGCGATCGAATCCGCGGATGTGATCATCCTGAACGCGCGGCTTGCGGCCGTGCTCGACGCCTACATGATCAGCCGCCACAGCTACCGGAAAATCGTGCAGAACGTGCTGCTCGCCTTCCTGTTCAATGGCATTGGCATTCCGGCTGCGGCGACGGGCTTGGTCTATCCCGTGTGGGGCATGGTCGCTATGGCGGCCAGCGTGACGGCAATCTTCGTCAATTCGCTCTGGGGTCACGGCGGCTATTTTTTCGAGGCAATCCGGACGGTGGGACCGTTGGCCTCACTGCCCGCACGGACGAACGCGTAACGGTATTTAAGGAGTCTTCACTATGTTCAAGTCCATCCGATTTGAGGTCACCGGCGAGCAGCGCCTGAACTGCGAGAAGTGTGAACAGCGTGTCACGCGCCTGCTAAGCAGCCTGCCGGGCGCGAAGCAAGTGCGCGCGCAGGCTGCTCATCAGCAGATCGACGTGTTGTTTGATAGCGCGCTGCTCGATGAAACGGCGATTGCCGCGCGTTTGCAGGAAGATGGATATGAGACGCAGGTTATCGGCTAATCCCTGGCCGATGATTGGTCATCCGCGTGGCGCGATGTCGTCGCGCAGTCACATCGAATGCAGGTGAAATCATGGTAGCAGTCACACGAGGCAGGGCAGGTAAGGCAAGCGCTGTACGACAACGACAGCCCGAAGCATTGCCGAAGGAAAACGTACGGCAAGAGACCGCGTTGACCGTGGGCAAGCTCGCGCGGCTCGCCGAGGTCAGTGCTGACACGATTCGCTTCTATGAGGACGAGCGCCTCCTGATGCCGGACAGTAAGTCCAATGCCGGTTACCGGCTCTATGGTCCCGATGCACTTCGGCGACTCGACTTCATCAAGCACGCACAGCAATGCGGCATGACGCTGGCGGAGATCCGACAACTGCTCGACCTGCGCGCCGACGACAGTTCGTGTTGCAGCGATATCCGCAGCCTGGCGATTCGCAAGAAGTTAGAACTCGAGCACAAGATCAAAGCGATGCAGGCCATGTCGCACGCGCTGAGCAGCCTGATCGATGTCTGTACCGCGGACGATCAACCGGTGGATACGTGCCCGATTCTCGCTGCATTGGAGTCCAGTACAGCGAATCAGACAATCCCTCCCACCACCTAACGTCAGCCCCGTCATGAGTATCAAGGTAGAAATCTTCTTCACGCCCGGTTGCAGCCAGTGCGAGCGCGTGAACGACAACCTCAGGGAAATTGCCCGCGCGTTTGGCGACCAGAACGTAGTTTGGCGCGACATCAACCTGCTGGACGAGGTGGACTATGCGGTGGAGCTTGGCCTCCTGTCGCCGCCATCGATCGCCATTGATGGGGAGCTGGTCTTCGCGAGACTGCCCAGCGCCGCGCAGCTTCGGCAGGAGCTGGAGCGACGGCTGGCACAGGAACAGGCCTGAAGGGGCTGGTTTCGCCCAGATACGCGCCACATCAACTTATCAAACCTGGCCCAGGAACATCCATGGATATCGAAGCGCTACGCATGACCTTGCAGCAACCGAGCCTCGCGTCACTTGGCATCGGCTTTCTTCTGGGATTCGTCTTCACGTTCAATCCCGTCGCGCTAGCCTCCATTCCGGTGTCGCTCGCCTACGTCACCAAGGCGCGCGCGCCGCGGACCGCCACGTTCTACGGTGGCATGTTCATCCTTGGCATGGTGGTCGTGCAGGTGCTGCTGGGCATCGTCGCGGCGCTTGGCGGGCAATGGGCGGCGCAACTGCTCGGGCGGCAATGGGGCCTGGTGCTCGGCCCCCTGCTGATTCTGCTCGGCCTGGCCTGGCCCGGCTGGATCCGGCTGCCCTTGCCCGCGCTTGCCTT
>NZ_ANKP01000087.1:0-6261 GCF_000319775.1 Cupriavidus sp. HMR-1 | reverse complement strand
GACCGGACGCGCGGCTGGCGCCGGGGCAGCCAGTGCCGGCACGGCGTCATCGCCGTGGGACAGACGGAAGCCCGACACCGACGCCATCAGGCGGCTGGCCTGATCCTGCAGCGAACCTGCGGCAGCGGCGGCCTGCTCGACCAGCGCCGCGTTCTGCTGGGTGACTTCGTCCATCTGCGAAACGGCCTGGTTGACCTGCTCGATGCCCGAACTCTGCTCGGCAGAGGCCGCGCTGATCTCGCCCATGATGTCGGTCACACGCTTCACGGCCTGCACGATCTCATCCATCGTCGTGCCGGCCTGCGACACCAGCGCGGCGCCCGTATCCACCTGCGCCACGGAGTTGTCGATCAGCGTCTTGATTTCCTTCGCGGCGTTGGCGCTGCGTTGCGCCAGGCTGCGCACTTCGCCGGCCACCACGGCAAAGCCTCGGCCCTGCTCGCCCGCCCGCGCGGCTTCCACGGCGGCGTTCAGCGCCAGGATGTTGGTCTGGAACGCAATGCCCTCGATCACGCCGATGATGTCGACGATCTTGCGCGACGCGTCGTTAATCTCGCCCATCGTCTGCACCACGCGGCCCACCACCTCGCCGCCACGGACAGCCGTCTCCGACGCATTGGCGGCCAGCCCGCTGGCCTGGCGCGCGTTATCGGCGTTCTGGCGCACGGTGCTGGTCAGCTGCTCCATGCTCGAGGCCGTTTCCTCCAGCGAGGCTGCCTGCTGTTCCGTGCGTTGCGAAAGGTCGTTGTTGCCGGCTGCGATCTCGCTCGATGCCGAGCCGATCGATTCGGCAGACACTTTGAAGTCACGCACCATCTGCGAGAGTTGCTGCTGCATTTGGTCCATGGCATGTAGCAGGCTGGTCCGGTCGCCGGCACGCAGGTTCACGGCGTCCGAGAAGTCGCCCTCCGCGATACGCGCCGCGATGGCCGCGGCATAGCCCGGCTCGCCACCGAGCTGGCGCGAAAGCTGGCGTGCCAGGAATCCACCCAGCAGCACCGACACCGCCAGGCCGCCCAGCACCAGCGCCAGCATCAGCACGCGCGAGTGGTTGTAGACGCTGGTCGATTCATCCATGTTGGCCTTGGCGCGCTCGTCGCGGCGCTTCACCATCTTGAGCAGGAGGTCTTCAAGCGCGCGGCTGTCCTTGAGAAGCTCGGCGCTCTCGGTAAACACGGTGCTTTCGAACTGCGAGGTGTCCAGCGGCTGCTTGCCGACCAGCTCGACGTACTTCTGCATCCGCTCGCGGAACGGCGGCAGCAGCGTCTCGTACTGCTTGTACAACGCCTGGCCTTCCGGTTGCGTGAAGGAATCCTTGGTCGACTTGACGCGGGTCTCCAACGCGCTAAGCGACTTCTCGATCTGCTCCCGCTCGGTGGCACGCTCGCCCATCGTCGACGCGGACAGCAGCGCGATCTGCGCGCGGCTGGCATAGACCAGGTTGATGTTGCCGTCCTGGACCGCCTTGAGCGCCTGCAGGTCACTGTTGTAGATCTTGCCGGTCCATTCCGTCATGCGCCCCATGTTGACGACGCCTAGCAAGCCAATGATGGCGCCGATGACGGATACAACCAGGAAGCCAGCAATCAGCCTGGTTGTCACGCGTAGTTGATTGAACCACTGCATAGAACTACCCCCTCCTTCCATTTGAATAGACCCGAAGCTCAGGCGTTGACCAGGCCGGCTTCTTTCCCCGTTTCACTCATCGTCGCCACCTGTCGCTTGCGCGGCGGCCGGACCTCGGCCTGCATACTCACGCGGAACGTGGAGATCGACTCCCGCAGGCGCTCGGCCTGTTCTTCGAGCGAGCCCGCCGCGGCAGCAGCCTGCTCCACCAGTGCAGCGTTCTGCTGCGTCACATCGTCCATCTGCGTCACCGCCTCATTCACCTGCTCGATGCCTGCGCTCTGTTCCGCTGATGCCGAACTGATCTCACCCATGATGTCGGTCACGCGCTTCACCGCCTGCACGATCTCGTCCATCGTGGCGCCGGCCTGACCCACCTGCTCCGCGCCGCTTTCCACGCGCGCCACGGTATTGCCGATCAGACCCTTGATCTCCTTGGCCGCATTGGCGCTGCGCTGCGCCAGGCTGCGCACCTCGCCGGCCACCACCGCGAAGCCGCGGCCCTGCTCGGCCGCGCGCGCGGCTTCCACCGCCGCGTTCAGCGCCAGGATGTTGGTCTGGAATGCGATGCCCTCGATCACGCCGATGATGTCGACGATCTTGCGCGAGGCCGCGTTGATCTCGTCCATCGTCTGGACCACGCGCCCCACCGCCTCGCCACCGCGCACGGCCGTCTCGGAGGCATCGGCCGCCAGCCGCGTGGCCTGATGCGCGTTGTCGGCGTTCTGCCGGACCGTGCTGGTCAGCTGCTCCATGCTCGAAGCCGTTTCCTCGAGCGACGCGGCCTGCTGCTCGGTACGCTGCGACAGATCGTTGTTACCGGCGGCCACCTGATGCGTGGCGGCCGAAATGCTGGCCATGCCGCCCTGGATATCGTTGACCACCGACTGCAGGCTGCGCTGCATCGTGCGCATGGCACGCGACAGTTCGCCGACTTCGTCAGCTGACCGGTGTTCGAAGTTGCTCGTCAGATCGCCCGCGCCCATGCGCAGTGCGAAATCCAGCATCTCGCGCACCGGACGCTCGACACGCGACACCAGCATCGAACCCGCCATGAACGAGGAGAGCACCGCGAATCCGAATGCGCCCCACAGCCACGGCCAGAGTTGCGCGGCTTGCTCCTCTGCCAGCCAGTGCACGCCGGCGATGGCCGCCAGGAACCACACCAGCCCCGCAAGCTGGGCCCAGAGGATGCGTCGCTTCAGGGTAATCCGCGTCATGCGGCCGATCAGGCCTGCCGGGCCGGTACGCACCACGGCGCCATCGCGGATCGCCAGGCCGCCGGCCCGGTTCTCACGGAAACGCCGATATGCGGCGTCGGCCGCGCCGATCTGTTCGCGACTGGCCATCGATCGCACCGACGTATAGCCGACGATGCGGTCGCCGATGCGTGTCGGCGTGACCGTGGCGTGCACCCAGTAGTGATCGCCGTTCTTGCAGCGATTCTTCACGATGCCCACCCATGACTTGCCCGCCTGCAGCGAATCCCAGAGATCGGCAAAGGCCTCGGGCGGCATGTCGGGATGTCGCACGAGATTGTGGGCAGCGCCAAGCAGCTCGTCGGACGTGAATCCGCTCACCTCGACGAACGCCCGGTTGGCGAACGTGATACGACCCTTGAGGTCGGTTCGCGAGATCAGGTAGACGTCCGGGGGTAGCGGATGCTCCCGCTGGGTGACTGGCTGGTTGTTGCGCATGGCTTTGACTGCTTTGGGGGCGTTGACCGCGGTGTGCGGTCGGCCCACGCCACGCCCGGCAGGACGCGCGTGGGGCGAAATACGACCCGGCGCGGAGCGCTCGGGCCGCTAGCGCCGCTCAGGCGGCGCCAGCCGCGGCTTCGATGGCCGCGAGATCGTCGACGTTCATCAGCTTTTCGATGTCCGCCAGGATCAGCATGCGGCCCTCGAGCGAGCCGATGCCACGGATATAGTCGGTTTCGACGCCGCCCGACAGGGTCGGTGCCTGCTTGATCTGGGCCGGGGCTAGCGTCAGCACGTCGGACACGCCATCGACCACGATGCCGGTGGTCCGCTCATGGATGTCGACGATGATCACGACGGTGTACTGGTCGTAGCTGATCTGGGCCTGGTTGAACTTGATGCGCAGGTCGATGATCGGGACGATCGTGCCGCGCAGGTTGATCACGCCCTTCAGATACGCGGGAGCATTGGCGATCTGCGTCACCGTTTCGTATCCGCGAATCTCCTGAACCTTCAGGATGTCGATACCGTACTCTTCGCGACCGAGCCGGAACGCCAGGAATTCCTCTCCCGAGCCGTCCGTCCTGTTGGTGCTGATGTTCATGGTTGCCCCCGCTGGCATGGTTGATCGTTGCCGGGCTGGCGTGCCCTTGCCGGTACCGCGCATGGCGGCCCCTGAAACCGGGCATCGAGTATCGCCCTCTAGTAATTACGGCAGGCAGCGGGGTGAATGAAGGGCGACTTTGCGTGAAATTCACCCTACGTTGGGAGGGCCCAGCAGCGCGTCGACCGACGCCATGAGTTCCTCGGGGTCGAACGGCTTGGCCAGGAACCCCGATGCGCCGGCCTCACGGGCGCGTTCGAGGATGGCATCGTCATACTCTGTCGACAGCATCAGCATTGGCACCGTGGCGTAGTCCGGCATGGCGCGCAACGCGCGGATCAGGGACAAGCCATCCATGACCGGCATGACCTGGTCGGTCACCAGCATGTCGAAGTTGCCCTCCCGCGCGACCTCATACGCCTCCTTGCCATCCGACGCCTCGGTCACCCCGTAGCCGCCGGCACGCAGACAGGCGCTGGTCATCCGGCGCAGGGATGGTGAATCATCGACGACAAGAATGCTCAGGAGAGACATCGGGGACTCCGGGTTCGGGTGAGTCCGCCAATGACACGTCAAGACCGCCGGCGGCGGACGTGCCGGCTTTGGGCGAACGCGATACGCGCGGCACGCCCTTTCATTGGCATATCGGCGCGATGCGGCCGGTCTTTAGCGCCGATTCGCGAAGCGTGACCGCTAGACTGCCAATGGCCGTGCCGCGTGCAATACGTCGGCAAACCCGGGCGAGTCGAGCGGAACGGCCAGCAGGTAGCCCTGCACTTCGTCGCAGCCCATGCCGTGCAGGATCTCCAGCTGCGAGGCCGATTCGACGCCCTCCGCCACCACTTTCATCCGCAACTCGTGCGCCAGCGCCACCATCGAGCCGACGATGGCGCGACCCTGCGGATCGGCATCGAGCCCGCCGATCAGCGTGCGATCGATCTTGAGGGTGCCCACGCGCAGCCGTTTCAGATAACCGAGGCTCGAGTAACCGCTACCGAAATCGTCGAGCGCCACCTGGATGCCGAGCGATTGCAGCTCCGCCAGCGTTTCCAGCGACTTGGCGATGTCCTTCATCGCGGCGGTCTCGGTGATCTCCAGCGTGATCGCGGAAGGCGGGATGTCGTGCTGGTGGATATGTTCAAGCAGATAGCGCGGAAAATTGCGGCTCGCGAAACGCGTCCCGGAAACGTTGATCGCCACCGGCACCACCGGCAGCCCGGCGTCCTGCCAGCTCCGCACCTGCCCGCAGACCCGCGAGATCACCCAGTCGTCGAGCTTGTCGATCTGGCCCGACTGCTCGGCCACCATGATGAACTCGGCCGGACTGACCGCGCCCAGCGTGGGATGCCGCCAGCGGCAGAGCGCTTCGGCGCCCACCACCTGGCGCGTTTTCACGTCGAACTTCGGCTGGAACATCAGCGACAGGCCGTCGTCCTGAATGGCGGGCCAGAGGTCGCGCCGGATCACGCGCGTGCGGCGCGCGCGCTCCCCCGCTGCCGAGTTGAACACGCGCACCTGGTTCGAACCGCTTTCGCGCGCTTCCGACAGACTCACGCGCGCTGCCTGCATCAACCCTTCGGATGTGGCCGCATCGCGCGGATAAATCGCGATCCCGATGTTCACGCCGATCTGCATCTGCAGGCCGCGTGCCGCCACGAATTCGGCCAGGGACCCGAGCACGCGAGAGCCCAGGTCATGCGCGCGGCTGTGGTGCACCAGATTGGGCACGCCAACGGCGAACTCGTCGCGCGCCAGCCGTGCCAGGAAGTCGTGCGGCTCCAGCGCGGCCTGAGCGAGCGCGCCCGCGTCCTGCGCCAGGATGTCATCGGCACGAACCTCGAAAACCTCGTCGACCTCGCGATAGTCGGCAATATGGATCAGCAGCACCGCGCACCCTGTCTCTGCCAGACGCGCATGGGCGATGCTTTGATCGAGCCAGCGCGCGAAGGCGGTGCGGTCTGGCAGGTCGGTGCTGACGCTGTACTCGCCGACCGGTGACAGGCCACTGCCGGAAGGCCGGATCGTCAGGCCGGGAATGCGGCCCGGCCCGCGGCGCGAAACGCGTCCGTCACCGGCCCGAAGCATAGGCATCGTGGCATGGTCATCGGCGACGTCGTCGTGCATTGCCAGCTCGGCCTGCCCCGGGAGCCATCCGCGCGCCTGGGCGCGATGCATGGCGAACATCGCCACGCACAGCAATGCGATCCCGCATGCCAGGAAGCTGGCTTCCGAGAAGTCGGCCGTGTCGATACAGGCCCGCACCGTCATGACGGTGCCGCCACAGGCACGCCCCAGCCGCGCGCCGGCCACGGCGACCAGGCCGGCGCCAGC
>NZ_ANKP01000086.1:0-43085 GCF_000319775.1 Cupriavidus sp. HMR-1 | reverse complement strand
GGCGCCCTTAAAAGACCGCTTACACATCGACCCAGGCCAATGTCGCGCGATGGCGGTACGCCAAGCGGTGGTCCAACTAAAAGCGAGAGCGGAGGCGCAGGCGGCAGCAGTACAACAGAACAACCCCTTCTCGTTTGGTCAGGCGCAATAAAAAACGGGCCAGTGGCCCGTTTTTTTATCGTGACGTGCTCGCCCGCCACTCGGGCAGTTCGGGGAAGTTTCGCCGCGTTGAGGTCTTGGCCGCTTCTTTCAGCTTGGCCTTCATGGCGGAAGTGACGACTACGGTCTTTGCAGCCGTAACGGCGCGCACCACGACCTTAGGTGTCTTTTGTGTCACCCGAGATTGGTTGGTTTTGAGCGCTTGGGTCATATCATCTCCTTGCCGTGCAGGTAGTCTAACAGCTTTCGCCAGGAAGGACTTCCCGCAGCGAGGTCGAACTCCATCAATCGCTGGGAGCCGTATCGCTCCCACCACGCTTCATCCACTGCGATCACGTCCTGTACCGTATGGCACATAGCGAGGTGAGGTGCAGCGTCCGTCTCTCCCGGGTCGAGCTCCGCATCGAAACCCACCTTGGGCCAGAACTTGTATCCGATCATGCGCGGGTCATGTCCAGCGCCACCGCCGGCGATCAAGGAGATGCGCTTGTAGCCCATTCGGTGAGCGACCATGGCGCTCAGCGCGAATGCCACCGGACCCAGACCATCAGGCGCCTGCTCTCTCAGGTAGAAATGGTCAACGTGTACGGCTGCTGCGACTTCGGCACCAACTTCTTCATCATTTGCTGCGTCCTCGATATAGAGGGAAGGCCCATCCTCCTCCAGGTAGATGCCTACCCGATTC
Source organism: Cupriavidus sp. HMR-1 (assembly GCF_000319775.1). NCBI lineage: Bacteria > Pseudomonadati > Pseudomonadota > Betaproteobacteria > Burkholderiales > Burkholderiaceae > Cupriavidus > Cupriavidus sp. HMR-1. The sequence continues at coordinate 42,241 of NZ_ANKP01000086.1, read as the reverse complement.
TTGTGGCCTTCATGCACGATACCCGGATTCATCGTTGTGTAGTACATGCCCGGAGGACTGTCGTCTGGACCGTACCTTCGCTCGGCTTGTGCATGCACACGGGAACCACTGAAGATCATGAGTAACTGAGCGAACTCACGGCTCTCTAGCATGCGACCGTCAAGTTCGATCGGATCGCCTACTTCGATCTCAGTGCCATCCCAGCGAAACTCGCCGCTCAAGTGCGTCGTCGCCAGATCCGAGTCGCACAACACATCATAGGCGACACGAAGCTCGTTCTCGAAATATTCTGTGGTGGGTAGTGCCATATCGTCGACCGCTTTGAATCCTTTCCCAATCGAACACTAGCTAAACGCGTTTCCGATGGCGGGATGCCAGAACGGGCTTTCTTCCTTGAAGAAGTTGTAGGAGCTGCCATCGGTCGTCAACGCTTGGGCCCCATCAATCAGGTTACCCTTACTGCCAAAGGATGCTCCAACGAGGTGCGACAAGTCCGCCCGATTCAGCAGCCGGCTGACATAGAGACGCAGCGCTGAAGGATCGTTGCTTGCGGCATGGTCGTGCTGGGCCAACGATTTGAGCGCAGCGGCATCGATGGCTTCAAGGCCGACGACCACGAGGCCGGCCCGCCTTCCGCTCAGTTGCCGCTTCGCCGCGTCTGCCACCGTGTCGAACACCTCATTGAGAAAGGTGTCGCTCCTGGCGCTCTGGAAAGCCACCACCAACGCACCGTGGCCGCGTTTGCCAATCACGAGTGTCGGTACGTTCTTAGTTTGGGTGACCGCTTCAAGAACCTGTCGCAGTGCGGGATCCCGCTCGTTCAATTGCGCGGCTACGTTCGCTTCGAAATCGCGCAGATCTACATGGGTGCCGTCCTGGAGGACACCGGACTCCCCCATCATGACTTGGCGCGCAATTGCCTTCAGCAGAGCCTTCCGTTCCGTGGCGTGCCTCGGCAGGCGATCAGGGACTGTCACGACAACAGCAAGGCCCTGGGTCAAATCGTTTGCGAACGGCATCTGCTGCTTCACGAGCAATGCGAGCTCGGCAACGGTCTCGCCATCGATCCGCCGGCCCTTGTCGTTCGACACCGACTTACATTCAATTTCGAGCCCATCCGTGCCCAGGTCTTCCACAAGCAGATCGAAAGACGGCTTACCGGAGCTCTGATCTGAAAACTCCGGCCAGATCAGACTACAGCCGCGCCGGAGGAAATGCGTTGCGATCGAGAGTTCCAGGCGCAGCCCACTCATATCGCGGCTATTTTTGAAGGCGCCTCGCAATCTACCAAGGAACGCGGTTCGATTCTTCCCCTGGAGCGAATTGTGCAACGAGAGCGTCTGGGCGGCGAACGTCATGCCTGCGTGTAGGCGGGCGTCCCGCAACACCTCGGTCGGCAGCACGCCGTATTTCTCTTTGATGGCGCTGCACTCTGCCAAGTCGAAAACAACCTGATTCTGTTCATGGTGGTGCGCTCGCAACCACGGATTCCGCTTCGTGTGTGCAAGTAAATTTCGGTGCGGCCGCAGCCAGGACTCCGGCCCGACCACAGCGGAATATTCTTCAAACAGCAAGGGAAACCGATCGAGATACAGCTCCGTGGCCAGCATGTCACGCCCCGGGCTGCGCCAGCGCGCTTGCCAAGGCCGCCCACAATGCCTGGCGGAAGGCATCCTTTACCGCTTCGGGTGTGACAGGGTTGTCGTCCTCCGCGATGCCGTTGGTATAGACGTCGCCAAACCATTTGCCTTTCACGCACTGGCCAACGAACCCGTTGAATCCGGCGCGGAAATACTCGCGCTCCGGATGACAAGTACGGTGCTCGAGCTTGGGCAGTTCGAATGGCAGATCGCCTAGGCCTCGCTCGATGGCAATTGGCGGTAGCGTCAGCTCGATGCGCCACGCTCCGTGCTGATATCCATCTGGACGCGTGAGTTCACAAACCGGCCGATCGACGTTGGCCATGCGCTCGAGTTCGGACCGCAAGACCCGCTCCAATGCGTGGGGCACCAAAAACCACGTGGCGTGCCCGCGCGACTGAGGATTGCCTGGGCCGGTTTCATTGTCAGCGCCGTTCCAGCGCAATCCGAGCCTGGGCTCCCCGTCAAACACGCCTTCGGCTGCGCTCCATCCCGCTCTCCCCGTGTTGGCGAGCACTTTCTTGAGCTTCCATCGCCCACGCGGCGAATTCACATCTGCAGGATCTACGTACATACGTTAATCCCATAATAAATTGATCCGTACGTAGATTACATAGTTTAGAAGATCGGCGTCAACTAGAAAATTCGCGACTCCGCCTGTAGGGGCACAACACGATTCCCGGGGCCGTGCATGGAGACTTGCGGGAAGTCCAGTTGCGCCAGGGTTGTAGTCGTTCATACACCGGGCGGTCCGTCTCAAAGTGATTGGCGCCCCATCCTACATGCCTTATACGGCATTTATAGGCATGCCCATATCGAACCAAGCACTTTTCTCAGTTCTTGATAACCTTTCTTATCAAGATACATAAAAATAAGGTACGGGTCACCTAGTCAAGCGCACACGCCCGCGCTTAGAATCAGCCCTATCGTCCACAAACCGTTGCCAGACCAAGGCTGGCAGCTACTGCTATGGCCACTCGGGGTCGCCTCGCCAGTATCAAATCGGAACACGTCCGTGCGGCAATGGCCTATTTCGATAGTCACCCGACCGAACGTTCTCACTCGAACGCCTGGACGGTAGTCGACGGCAAGAAGTTCTATACGCCCCGCGACCTCCTGCGCCAGGCGGCGCCCCGCGCCGGCTGGCGAATTCGCGACGAGGAAATTCCCCGTGTTGAAGCGAAATGGCGCGAACATCTAGTGGCCCTCGACTTCCATGTCTCCGGATTTGGCCTCGGATCGGTGGCGGACAACGACCCGCCTAAGCCCGAACTTTCACGAAGGACGAAGCCCCGGCCGGCCGATATCAGTGCAGAGAACGTCCGAGCTGCCGCCCGTGTCTGGGATAAGGGTCGGGGCTTCAAGAATTTTGGGGTGGCGAAGAAATTCCAAGTCTGGATCGATGCGGCCGGCGACGACGTCCTGACTCCCTACCCGGTCAAGGCCATCGTGGCGCTAGCGGCGAGAGATGCAGGTCGACGGCCATTGCGCACCGACGAGTTTGCTGGCGCAGACAATGGCCCGTGGCACCGCCAACTCAAGAAACTCGGATTTCCCGTCTTGCCGATAGCAGTGTCCCCCAACGGCGCGGTCGCGATCCCCGTCGTCCTAAAAGGTGCCCAGCGCGGTTCGCGTCGTGCGGCCTCCCTGTCGGCGAACGAGCTCAAAGATACGCTGAAGCAGGGGGAGAAGGTATTGGCCCCCAAGGATCCAACGGACGCGGCCATCGAGCGGTTGCTAAAGCGGGGACGTCTGCCGACCGAAGCCAAGCGGCAGGTGCGCGCTCGTCTTGGCCAAGGCACGTTCCGTTCCGCCTTGCTCGCCGCCTATGGGGAGTGCGCGCTGACCGGAGAAACGGTTCGAGAAGTCCTCCGCGCCGCGCATATCCAGCGTTGGGCGGATTGTGATGATGACCTCGATGCCCGCCTGGACCTTCATAACGGCCTGCTGCTGTCCGCAAACTTGGACTGCCTCTTCGAGGTCGGGTTAATCGCCATTGATGCGAAGGGCCATCTGCTGATTTCTGACGAACTGGATGATGGCGCCTGTGCACGCCTCGGCATCCACCCCGGCATGCCGCTGCGGTGGCCCATTTCAGCGCGTCGGGCGGCCTATTTTCAGATCCATCGCGAGCGCGCTGGTTTCGAGGCCGACAATGAGGATGACGAGGATGTCGAGGCTATACGGAAAGCATTCGCATGGTAACCATAATGGGCACACCCACTGGTGGTGACGCGCCTCGCCGCCGCCGGCGTTCCGTCACCCGCCGCCAGTTGCATCGGGGACATTTTGGATTTCTGCGCGCCATCATCCAGGGCCTGAACGCCCGGGGCATGTGGGATCGCTATCTGGCCGAGGAAGGCGAGATCGAGGCGGAAGCCGACGTGCGCGCGATCGCCGCCGGCGACTCGGTAGATGCGTTTTCGCGCCATCCCAAGGTCAGGCGCGTCACGGCATGGCTGCGCGACGAACTGGCGGCCGCCGCGCGCAGGGCCGCGCGACCGAGCATGGCCCGACTGGTGAAGGTCGATCTGCGCCAGATTGGCCGGCCCGGCACCGCCCTCCCCTCGCTTGAGGAATTCGCGGCCGCCGAAGGACTGGACGGCTTCAGCGAGGCCGAGCAGCTTGCCGTCTTCCAAGAGCGCCACGGCACGGCGCTCGCACGGGAGAAAAAGCGCATCGCCCTGATGCACAGGCAGTTGGAAGCGATGGACTGGCTAGAAACGCAGTACGCGCGCCCGGTACTTGTCGACGATGGCTGCCAAGCCTGGCTCGCCGACACGCTGGCCAGCCGCCTAGAGGCTGCCGGCGTCGAGACAATCGGACAACTTGTCGACCGCATAAACGGCTTGGGGACTGGCTGGTCATCGGCGCTTCCCGGCGTCGGCGCCGGCAAGGCCCGCGCCGTGGAGCGGTTTCTTGAGGCGCACCGGGACACCCTCACCCGCACCATCGGCCAGCACGTCGCTGTACCCCGCCGGCAGCGCTATGCGCACGAGCTCGCCCGCGTCGTGCCGCGATCAACGGGTCTGGTGCCCCTCGACAAGCTGGTGGTGCCCGAAGCGCTTGATGGCCGTAACGGCACCTACCGGCGGCCGCAGGGGCAATGCCTGCTGTCCGCCCACAACGACTACGAAGCGGTGCTGGCCTGGCTGCGGGCAAAACCCGGCCTGCCGCCAGAGGAAATCGCCCTACTCCGGGAAAAGCGTCGCGACGTCAGCACTATGCCGGGTCCGCTTGACTGGCTGCAAACGCTCTCGCATACCCAGCGTGCATACCGAAAGGAAGCGGAGCGCTTTCTATTGTGGGCCATTCTGGTCCGTGGCAAGCCTCTCTCCTCGATGTCGCACGAGGACTGCGTGGCCTATCGCGACTTCCTCGCCGCGCCCCCGGCAGACTGGTGCGCCCCCCGCTCCCGTGAGCGATGGAGTCCCATTTGGCGCCCTTTCGAAGGACCACTTTCGGACCGCGCGCGGGCCTATGCCCTGGGCGTTCTCAACAACCTATACCGATTCCTTGTCGACCAGAACTATCTGATGGGAAATCCGTGGCACGGCGTTCACGTGCCGCGCGCCGCAGCGCCGAAGCTCGATGTCGGCCGCAGTTTCACCGAGGCCCAGTGGACTTTTGTCCGATCGGAGGCTACCGCCCTGCCGCAGACGTCTGCCCACCTCCGCCTTCGATTCGCCTTGTCGTTGCTGTACACCACGGGCATGCGGCTGTCCGAAGCCGTAAGCGTGACCACTGATCACCTGGAGTGGGTCAGTTTCCCCATGGTTCGTGGCGACGAGCCAGTGGAGGGTTGGCGCCTAGAAGTACTAGGAAAGGGAAGAAAGCTCCGGCGCGTGCCAATGGCGCCCGCCGTAATGAGCGAGCTAGCCACGTACCTCGCACACCGCGGATTCCGGGCAGAGCCAGACCAGGGGCACTTGCCTCGTAGCGTCTATCTCCTGGGCGAGGCCATTGACGCTGACCAACTGGCGCCGTGGATGATGCAGCGACAGCCGGATGCGGCCCGCGGCGTCACGCCCGATACCCTATACAAGCAATTGAAGGGGTTCTTCGCGAAGTGCGCGACTGCCCTGCAACCTCACGACGAGCGCGGGGCTGAGCGGCTGGCCGCTGCCAGCACCCATTGGCTCCGTCACACGCATATTTCCCATGCGTTAGCAGCTGGCGCTCCGCTGGAGGTCGTGCAGCAGAACGCGGGGCACGCTTCCCTCGACACAACCACGCGGTATGTCTCAACCGAAGAGGCCCGACGCATGAGTGCCATGCAGAAGATCTGGAGTGACAACAAGCACGAGTCATGACGCTGGGTTTCATCCCGAAATACAGCTTGTTCCGGCACGTTTATCGCGATGCTTTTGAAGAAGCTTCGCGTAAATAATTTGAGGTGTTGGCGCCCGATGCACAGCAGAGTTTCGTGAGTCTTCATGAGTGCTCAGCGGAGCTATACCGACTGTCGGCAAATGGTTGCCCGGCATTCACACCTCACTAGGAGCGTTATGAAAGTACAAGCTGGTATCACTACTGCGGCCCCGGCCGCCCCTAAGGTAAGTGCACTCGTGCAGGTCTGCTATCGGATGGTGGCGAACCTGATGGTCGTCGGCCTCAGCTTCGGGTTGGCCTTTACTATTACCCAAGGCGGGGACAAGGCATCATTGGAGAAGGCAATCCGTGGGCTCGTTAGCCTGGATGTTTTCAAGGCCCAACTGCTTGGGATCGCTATCGGCCTGGGAGTTTTCATCATCCTTGGCCTGTTTTACCGGAAGGCGGAAGAAAAAGACCGCATCAAGAATTTTCTTCGGTTGCTGGGCGACGAGTCAGCGTCAGCGGTATGTGGCTTTGGTGCGCTGCTTACGTTTGTCAGCTTTTCTACGTCGACCAACGAGTACCTCTGGCAAATCGGTGGCTGCTACTTAGCTTCCTTTGCCGTCTTTTATGCCTTTGCCCTCGGCAAATCTGCCAAGAAGAGACGCTCGTAACCTCTGCTGCAGGCGGCACATAAGGCGTGGGGGCTTTTGCCCCCTCTTTGCTAGCACTTATTGCCACTGCGGTGGGCCCAGCCTCTGAGGCATGACGGAGCCGCCCTGCTTCGCGTCATGTTCAGTATATAAATCCCCTACGCTTGTCCCGAGACTGACGCTGCGGATTGCCGTGCCGCTTGCATCTGTCACGGTGCGGTACTTGTGTCTTTTTAGCGCATCAGTGCGAACGCAAGCACGGAGGTGCTGACAATGGCACAGATCGCGGACAGGTAGCGGCAGGCAGGGACTGCGTATCGCGAAATCCATCTTGGCAGGGTGTGCAAAGGGCGAGTGAATTGTTCACGCGGAGATGTTTGCAAATGGCGTAGTTCGTCCCGTCGGTGCGTAAAACTCCGCGCCAGCGATCTGTGCCGTAATCCGACAAGGTGCATATGCAGTACAGCGAAGACCACACCCGAGACGAAGCATATAAGGGCAGTACCGCAGAGCCCTGATTTTTGACCCGCCAAAAGCGTTGCAACGCCCGCGGCGCCAGCCGCGTTCAGAACCACCAAATGCTTGATTGTCTCGAGATCCCAAGCATCTGCCTCTGCGTCGTAGCGGTTAATCCTGTCGTTCAACCCTGTTTCAACTTCCTTGAACGTCTCGTAATCGTATGGCTCCATGTCTCGCCGAACTAAAAAGTAGCCGTTGGGGCGCAATATTCTAAGCGCAGGAACACAAGCCTCACTAAGCAGTCGGAGCGGATTGGTACTTCCAGCGATCCCAGCAAATGCTCGGTCTCCTGGTTTTCGCCTTTCGTTCTCTCTCGGAAAATTCCCGGCAGGACTGTTTCTTCGTAGAAGACTGTTTGTTTACCCCGTGGTTAACGTCACGCATCCATGAGAGATAGTCGGTCATCAGCTGACCTCAAATGGCCAGCCGTTCGCGACCACGTAGCAATGCCGGCGACGGACGGCGCAGGAGAGCCAGGGACTGGGCGAGCTGGCTGGTCACGTCGTCTCGGCTGCGTCGGTCGTGTTCACACGTCTCCATTGGCGTGAGCAAGGCAAGCTGGCCGGACGCTAGTGCTTCGAGCTGACGCAAAGCTGCGTGCAACGGCGTGGATGACGTGAAGCTGCCTCGTTTGACGACCACAGACGCTTCGTCGACCGAGATGGTCGATCCGTCCTGCAACTCATATTTCTTGCCGCGAAGGCTCATTGCCAACTGGCTGATCCGCGCCTTCGATTCGGCGATCTGCCTATCTCGCTGCTGTTCCTGGTGGGCCGTATCGGCCTGTTCTTTGGCGATGAAGGCGAAATCGACGTCCTTCGACAGCAGGGACTTCAAGTACGCGTAAAGCTCCTTGCCCTGCAGCTGTTGAAGGGCGTGCTTGGTCACGGCCACTACGTCGGACAGCCGCTTGCCCGCTGCACGTGCAACCTTCATCAGCTTGAGGATGGCTGTGACTGCCAATGCGTTGCGCTCGGCCAGCCAGGCTAAGTCGGAGGGTACGGCTTTCCCGTTGATTGTTTTGAATGTGCGTTTCTGGTCGGATTGGTTCTTCTGGGAGGCCTTGGGTGTTTCGTAAACCATTGATTTAAATGGCATTTTTCCAGCTTTGCTGAAAGTGCGCGAGGCGACACCTGTGACCGCGCCATCGTCTTGGGCCTGGGCGCTCCGAACTTCCATAGAACGTTGCAAAAAGCCTAGTGCTCCTAACAACTTCAATGTGAAACGAATTCTTCCGATGTTTTGAAGTTTCATTCGTGTACGGAGCTGCTTCTCACGCTCGATAAGGCCCTGCCCTTCCAGGGTCGACAACGCACGATAGACAGTAGCTTCGCTAACTCCGACATGACGGGCCAACGTTTCTTTCTTAACGTAGGCCAATTGATGCATGTTCTTGTCGTTGAGAGAGAACCGAATCAGCGCTGCTAGTACCTGACGCGTCGTGATTGAGAGTTCATTAAAGAAACGGGACTCATAGGCGAGCGCGATCGCCTTCATGATTCGCGCAGGAAGAAAATCAGGAGTCTCAAAGCTATTAGAAGCTTCGGGAGTTACTCCATAGGATGTTGCGGGACATGTTTGCTTATTAGTCGAAAAATACGCTTCATTAACGTGCGCACTATTCGCAGAGAAAATAAGCTCTCCACCGACTGCTGTATTGGTCGTCATCGTTTGCTCATTTAGTTTTTATTCGTGAAGAGCATTGACACGACGATCTGGGCTTCCTACACTCCAGTTGCGAGCTTGAGTTTGGAAGTAAGACCGAAGTCAACGCATCACTGAGAAAGCCTGGAGTTGCTGCTCCGGGCTTTTTCTTTTTGTCTTTAGCAATTAGGGGCTCATAGGCGTCCTGTTAATTCAAAGGCCACAAAAGAAAACGCCCCAGGGTCACTGGGGCGTTTTCTTTTGGTGTCTGGGATCGAGGTCCGTTTAGCCGGCTAAATGAGCCTGGCCAGGGAGACCGGTATCGCTGCTCGATCGGCTGTCCGTTTAGCCGGCTAAACGGGAGGCTGGGGGGAAGCGTGTTTAGCCGGCTAAACAAGGTCACGGCCAAAAGGTCGCCGGCGTTTAGCCGGCTAAATGGTTCTGCGGGGAAGACGGGAAGGGTGATGGCGTTTAGCCGGCTAAACGCCTGATCATTCCAGCGAGTGCAGGCGTTTAGCCGGCTAAATGGTGCAGAAGAAACGAGCTCGAATGACTTCCCCATGCATTGCATGGAAAATAAATCAATCCCGGCCTCGTTTGTGTGCATTATGCGTCTCTTTTGGCGGCGGAGAGCCGCTCGAGGAGCGCTTCCTTGATGCCCTCACCACTACCGCTGTTCAGCGCATCCACAGCGGCACCAAGAATCTCCAGCAACTCCTGCTTTGCCTCGCCCGATATTGCTGCAGACGGCTGGAGCTTCAACTCGATCCCACCGTTGGCATACTCACGCAAGGACCCTGTCTTCGACGCCCCAACCATAATGGGCCGGTTCGTTAGCGCGGCCTTGCGCTCCCGTTTCGCACCTGGCTCTCGAACGAACTGTCGAACAAGCGCCTCGATTCCTCGACGCGAGACGTTCTCGTCGATGACCTTGTCTACGAGCTCCAGCAGCTGATCGTCATTGAGCAGAGACATGTCCCCAATCTGCCGCGACAACTCGGCCGCAACTGTGTAGGGGAACGCCTCGCTGTGCTCCGCCATACGATCCGTGACCTTTTGGGGAAACTTCCCATAGGACAGCATATTGCTAATCGTTGCCTTGCTCTTATCGAGGCGATCCGCCAGCCAGTCCAGAGTGGCATGGCCATCGTTGACTAGCTCGGCCCAGCGCAACCCTTGGTCGATCTGAGAAATCGGCTCAGTAGAGTCAGTGCGCTCAAACGAAACTGCATAGAATTCTTTCGGATCGTTCGGATCAACCTCGCGTTCAAGCGCCCAGAGCTGATCCCATCCCAGCTTCTGTGCGCTCTTGTATCGAGTTTCGCCGTCAACGATGAACCAAAATCCCGCCTTTGCTGGATTCTTCGTGACGATGATTGGCGACTCTTGACCGTGGGTCGACATCTGGAGGCTTAGCTCCTTTATGCGAGCAACCGACCGATGAAGCCGGGCATTCCATGCATGGGTCTCCAGTCGCTCCATGGCGACTGTGAAACCTCGTGCGGCACCGTCTTCCGATGGAACCGACGTCGCGGAAACAGTCGCCGCGACGTTGCCGTGCTCAACGACAGCGGCGGGTTGCTCACGCTGCGCCGTCGCAACAGCACTTGCAGGGGTCGCGACGCCGCCGGCTGATCGCTTAGGAAAAGCGGCGATCTTGAAACCGCCGCCAGGCACAGGACCCGCAGCCGGTGTATCTCCGCCCGGTGCATCCACTACTGCAACGGGCGGTGGTTGGAAAGAACGCTTTCTTTCAGTCATTAGTTAGTCGCCTTCCGCGCTTCGGATGCGTCGTCGAACAAGTCCGGTGTTTCGCCACGTGCGAACGTCTCTTCGGCAATGTTCATCACAAACTTGCACACGTTTCGAATCTCTTCGTGCTGCCGCTCCAGTGCGCGGGTCCAACCTTCAAACGTAACGGGCAGAACTTCTTCAAGCTCGTGTCCGATATCGTGCATCAGCGAACGTGGAAAGCGTTCGGATTCACCAACGTGCGGGGCGATCGGAACATCTTCACCGAAGGACCGCTGGAGGGCGCTCATGACACGAGCACTACGGCTGTTATTTGCCTTGAAAAAATTAGGAACAGCGACGACCTGAGGAATCGGCAGCTGCGACTCCGACAAGCCCGTCAACTCGTTCGCCAAAAAGCTCAAAGATTTGACAGTCAGTGCGTCGAGGCGTACCGGAATCAGCAGCAGGTCGGCTGCAACGATCGACGCGCGAGACACGACAGAGGTCGACGGCGCGTTGTCGATCAGGATGATGTCGATATCCTTGAGGTCACTGTCGGCATGCGCCGAAATCCAATTCCGCAAGAATTGCTCACGGTTGGGCTGAATCGACAGTCGATAGCCCAGCTCGCCAAGCGTAATGTCAGCCGGAACCAGCTTCGGCCCGTGTTCGCCATACGGCTTCACGATGATCTCGGACAACGGCAGAATGTTCTTCTCGCCATTGGCCGGATACAGAGCATTCAGGAAGGTATGCTTCACAAGCCATTGATTGGGCTTGCCGGCGTCCGGGACTTCGTCTGGCTGGAATCCGTTCATAACGGTCAGCGAGGCTTGGTCATCCAGGTCGATGGCCATGACGTTGTAGCCCTGCAGCGTCAGTTCCGCCGTGAACTCGTTCGACAACGTACTTTTGCCAACACCGCCCTTCGGTACGTATACGGCAATGACGAGCGGACGCTTGAACTTGACCTTGCCGCGATGGCGCTTGGCTTTCGCCAACTGGAGGATCTGTTCGAGTGAATAGACAGGACGCGTTGTGCTGCCTGCCGGAACCCGATCAGGAACAATCCCATGTTCTTCGATCATCCTTCGGACGGTTGCCTCGCTGACGTCCAGCATGGGGACGATATCTGCAAGACGGTACTTGTTAGTCTTGATTGGCACTTGGCAATCCTGAAAGGGTTTTTCGGCAAAACAGCACGATTTCCCTATCATAGCAAAAATTAAGAGCTACGCGATAAAAAGTGCCTTGCTGGCAAATGTTGCGATGCCGCAGGCTATTAGGCAATAGAAACATGTTTTCGCCGTAGATTGGCTCTGTTGCATTATTCCAACCGAATTGCATGCTTGTGTTAGGATAATGTGCTTATAAAAGCATAAAAGACCGGTGCAGAAGTGCAGCATGCGGCTTTTCTCGCAGATTGAAAAGAGGACAAGGGCGGGTCCGATGTATTGTGCACATCTGTGTGGATGGCTAAAGGTGCACTTAACAAAGTGGGCCGGCTAAGCAAGCCCAGACTCAATGACAAATCGCGACGTCGGATTCTTCTTGGCAGTTGAGAGAAACATGGCGCTCCGGGCACGCGTGAGACCCACGTAAAAGAGCCGGCGCTCCTCCGCTTCCGTGCTGCCGTCGTCTGGGATCACGGTCTCTTCGAGACGGATGAGCGCTGTCTGATCCCATTCCAGCCCCTTGCTGGAATGGAAGGTCGTAAGAACGATGGCATCGTCGCCAGGCTCGTTGTTCTTTCGACGTAGAAAATCGAGTCGCTCAGAAAAGGTTCCGTTTAGTCTGCTAAGCACATCATAGGTAGTGTTGATCGCCCGCTTGGCCTGGTCCGAAGTCGCCTTCTTCAGCATCCATTCGTGGACACCGTCAAGGACCAGGGCGTGAAACTGCCGTTCACAGAGCGCGCGCCATTCAGCCATCTTTTTGTTCAGTTCGACGAACTTCTCTGCTGCGTCCTCGCCAAGTCCTGCCTCGGTCAGGTCTTTCTTCTTCACGCCATCGGCACCCTTTCCGGCAGGGAACCTCCGATGGATTGTCTGCAAATCCATTGATCCAATGCCGGTGTAACCGAGGATTCCGTCTAGACCGTTGCTGGTTGTCTGCTGAATCAGTTGTAGCAAGTTACCCATTAGAGCGGACTCAGGACGATCGAGAATCGATCGCCCCGCAGCACGGTAGTACTTCACACCATGCGAACGGCAAACTGCCTCGACAGGGTCAAGTATTCGATTCGTCCGAGCAAGGATGGCCGCGCTCTTGCCGGCGCGAACAGCTGAAGACATCGCCTCGACTGCTGCTACGCCTTCCTTGTACTCGTCGTCATACCTTTGAAAATTGACAGAGCCGCCCGAGCCCTTGTTAGAACGTAGTTCCTTGATAATCCGCTCCTCGTTGTTTCGGATGACCTTGTCAGCAACGCTAAGAATCTCTGCGTGCGAACGGTAGTTGATCCCTAGTACGATCTGGCGAGCACTGAATTCGCCCGCGAAGGCATCCATTCCTTTCTTCCCGAGTGCGGACCGAAACCCGAAGATCGTCTGATCGTCGTCAGCCACGAGCGTGGTAGTGGATCCGGATCGTGCGTGAATAGCAGTCCAGAGAGCCTGTAGCGAATCGCAATCCTGGTACTCGTCGACCAATAAGACGTCGACGGAATAGGGCTTGATAGCACTGGACTGCATTCCCTTGACTGCGTGCCGCATCAGGTCTTGAAAGTCCACGCGACCATTCCTCTCCAGTGCAGCTTGGTAGGCCGCATACATTTGGCTCTCGACGCTATCGTCTGTGGGCGAGACTAGCTCGGTTTTAAGACGTTCGATAACCGCTACCGCTTCCTCGAGTTTCCATTCAAGCCCCATCTCCTGCAGAACCTGGGCAATCAGTGCCGCCCGATCACCGTCTGAGGCTATATCCGGCCGTTTTCCTGCCACGGAAGCCAACTGCTTATATGCGAGCGAGTGAAAAGTGCCGGCGATCAGTCTCCTCTTGGCAGTCGGACCCGCCAACTTGAGAATTCTGTCGCGAAGCTCGATCGCAGCATCCTTGCTAAAGGTGACGGCACCTACGGTAAGTGCAGGGTTGCTCAGTAGCAACGCAGCTTTAGCCGCAATCGTCGCTGTCTTTCCGGCACCAGGCACAGCAACGGCTACACAATGTTCGCGGCATTCCACGACTTCGCGCTGCGCCGGATTGAGCTTTTCGATAACTTCAGCGAGAGACATAACTCGGATGGGAAGACGATTCGCCGACGAAGTCGGACTTGGCCCCTGCAACGCGGAGGACGTGCCAGCAACCGCCTGTAGCCCCAATCGCGCCAGCCATACTATCTGGCACCAAGTGGTACTACGAGCGACTTAGTGGCACTTGCTGACACTATCTCCCCCTTGTAATTGCGACGCCCGCATCAGCCGCGTGGCACTTGATGGCACGATGTCACACTAAGTCGCACTTGGTGCCACCACAGCCTGGCTAGAAACACTAGATGCCGCGGACCGTTGTCATGAGCTTCAGGTGCGTCGTGTAGCTGCGCAGGCCGAGGGGCTGGAACTTGCGCAAGAATCGGGTGACCTCATCATTGACGTCGCTCTGGTCGCGAATGCCGTTCCAGACCATGAAGTCGAACTGATCCATGGTCTGGTCAAACTTGATGAGTACCTGCAGTGCCCGCACGGCGAAACGCGAGTACGCCTGGACTTCGATTGAGAGCGAAGGACGCTGGATGGTCGGTACGAAGACGATCTCCGCCTTGCTGCGCATTTCGGTCTCACGCTGCTCACGATAGGCTTTGGCGACCTGCAGTTGTTCGTCGACGTAGTCCTCAAGCTTGGCAAGCTCACGCTCAAAGTAGGTTTCCAGCGTGGACAGCTCGGTGCGGCTGAATGTGCTTTGCCCGAAGCGCTGCAGGTTCAGCGACATGCGGTTCATGTACGGCCACCATTGTTCGAAGAGCGGACGAAGGCGCGTGTGGTTCAACTTCAACGCGATCGGAACAACTGCGGCGCCCGCAAGTTCGCGATCGAGGATCTGCATGCCGAGTTCACGACGCCGGCGGATGATTGCCTGACGTTGTTCAGGCTGGAGCTCGCGGAAGAGCTTTCGGGTCCGCTCGACCTCCGCCTTGCGTTGCTCGTGATCAGCCGTGGAAATCAGGCCTTCCTTGCGTAGTGCATCGGCGGAGGCCTCCATCTCGTTGAGTTCGTGCTCGACGTCTCCGCTTGTATCCACGGCGCCGAGCGTGCTTGGATTGGTGGGCGAGGCCGTGGTCGCCGCCGGATCCACGGGCAGGTCTTCGTTGGGAGTGAGGTCGGTCGTGGTCATGAGTTCTCCTGGGCATGGCCCATGTAGTCAGTAAGCGGCCGGACTATTTGCCGACGTGGAAGGACGCCGCGAGGCGCCAGCAAAGCAGGCCAACTAGGCAGACGACGTAAGTCCACCAGTTGGCAAGCAGTGAAACAGGGAGTAGCAATGCTGAAGCACCGAGCCCGAAGCAGAGCATCAGCCCGTGCGCCGCAACGTGGAAGGACACAGGATTCGCAAAGCCGGCACTGGCGGCGCGGATCTTCCGAGTCACAGAGCCGTCGTTGAATATGGCCAGCAAAAGGACGAGCGCGCCGAACAACCAGTGGTAGGCCACGCCAGCGCGGTATAAGCCTCTGTAAATAGTCAGCCAAAAGTGCTTCATCCAACCGCGGCCGAAATCAGATGCGCCACCGTCCGAGACTGCCGTCGACGTATCGGAACCGGAGAATGAGGCCTTAACGGCACCGGTCTCAATGAACCACTTGTGGAATCTCGCGTTCGCAAGAGAAACCGCACCTTGCGCCTTTCTTTGACCGAGTACTCGCTCCGCGGACGTTTGCTCGGCCTCGCTGATCTCAAACGCTGTCTGGTCCTGAATGAAGGGTGCCAACGTGCAGATCATCAAAGGCGAGACGATGAGCCACAGACGAACATGAGAAGCGAATCTGCTATTGCTAGCCATGATCTAGATCCATCGCAATGCCAGCAGGACGGGAAGGGACGGGATGGCTACGATTGCCGCCCAAAACATCGCCGGCTTGATAACGGCGATCTGAACGAGAGCGAAGCACGCTGGCGCGGCGCCCTCAGCGAACTCCATCGGCCTTTCACCTTTGGCAGGCGACGTCGACGTGAGCCACTCGTGCATGGCTAGCGCCAAAGAGGTCTCCACCCCGCAGATTCGGGCAGCAATTCGGGCCGGAGCCTGTCGGAAATACAGCGCGGCCCGGCGCGCATCAGTGTGCAAACTTGCCAGCGACATCGTAGCTCTCGAAGTAGCGGGAAAAGGCATAACCAGTGAGGACACGAGCGGCCAGTTGAAAGGCCGCACATCGCTGTGTGACCGTACCCGGCACGCGTTCTTCCACAACTTGGCAGACATACCCATCAGGCTGGCGCTGCTCGAACGATGGAATGGATTCGTGGAACGGGTCCCAGACGTTGTATCTTTCCCCCTTGAACGCGGCATAGCGTTTTTCATAGAGGTCATGAGAGCGCGCGAACAGCCCCTGCATGAATGCGACATTTGGGTCACCGAGCTTGCGCGCTGCACGCCAGGCTGTGATGGCATCCAATAGCATTTCCTTGACCAGAGGTTCATCACGGACACGGAAGTTGACGCCGATGTAATCGACCACACGAGTGCAGACATCATCGAGATCTGGCGATAGCGTGAAGATTGGGGCGAACTTCACTGAGAGCTTGTTTTCCTTGACAACTTGTCGGAACAGACTGCTTCGCATGGATGGTTAGTCCTGAATAATTGGAATACGACCCTGGTAGACGGCGCCACCGGAGATTCGCAGGAAATACTGAAGGTTCGGTAGTTGCATGAGGAGGTCATGCGGAATAAGCGGGACCTTTTCGAGCTGGGCGGACCTCGACACCGAACCAGTGAACTCACCGACGTGGGCTTCAGTGCCGGTGCTCGTGCTACTGGAGACAACCAGGTTTCGAATTGCGGTAGTCCCAGCTTTCTCGGCAAACCACTGAGCGGTGTCGACGTCTTCCAATCGTAAGACGATCTGATTGTTCAAATTGCCCAATACCTGCTGCATTTTGGCCACGTTTCCAAGTTTGGCCGTGAAGTCGGAGCGGGTCTGGTAAGCAATGAAGGCTTTGAAGCCAGCGCCGCGCCCCTTATTTAACAGCTGAAGCAACTGCTCGTTCACCGCCTCGGCCGCCTCGTCAACAACCAGAACGATCTCTGGCGGCTTGGCATAGAAGTTGTAGATGGCCCCCGCGACAGACGCAGTGTCCGCCAGCAGCATAGACATGACAGCCTGGGCCACCATCGAGTTGGACAGGGAGTCAGCACCAATGTACAGGGCCGCCTTCTGTTTGATGACCTTGTCGATATCCCAGATTTCGCGGTCGTCGTCGAAGTCGTCGGCCTTCGGCGCGAGCATCAACCCGGTTTCACCGGTGGCCAGCATCTGCAGCAGCGGCAGAGCAGACGCAATGATTCGCCCGTAGTGGTCCCGGTCATGCTGGAACGTCGAGACGAGTCCGTCGATGGACTCGTGGCCCTTGCCAACGTTTGCGAAGCGCTCGATGTACATCCGAACCATAGCGTCCAGGCGTGTGCCGCCGCCTTTCTGTCCCACTTGCTGTATATATCCGGCGACCTCTTCGTCCCAGTCGGGCTTTCCGGCCTCAGGGAAGAAGCGTTGCAGTGCGCGCTCAAGAAGGTTATTGATGCCGTTCTGTGCGTACTGGAGGATCGAACGAAGATTCGGCTTGTCGCCTACGTAGAGTTCACCCTTGACCGAACGATCGATAAAAAGAAACGCAAACTGTCGGAAAGGACCTTCCTCCATGAGCTGTGCGATGCGCGTCGGAATCTCCGATGGCTGTGACCAATTCTCTACGGGATTAAGACGAATGGACTGCGACGGTGCCGCCTGCTTCCAGTAAAGAAACTTGCGTCCTGTACGCTCACATTCTCGTCGGCATCGAGCAACCCAGTCTGCGTCGTTCTTAGGGTCGAACACAATCAACACGTCGTTGGGATTGTGAATAACCTGCGTGCAGATGAGCTCAAAAGTACGCGTCTTGCCTGAGCCGGTCGTACCGCTAATCGACGTGTGACCTCCCATGGCCTTGTAGTGAAATGGCACGGGCTGCTTGCTTGTTTCTAGGCCGGCAATCCACGGTCTGCCCTGCGGCGAGTGGTCGGCGATGCTGCCAGCGGGAGCGAATGTCTTTTCGATTGCCCGTACCGTCTCCTTTGGCAGCCATTTAGGCAGACCAGGGATGTCCGTGGACGGCATTCGCAGGATGTCGTGGGCGAGTTGGCAGTGTCGTTGCGTCCATTCGTAGCCCGTCCCGAGGTACATCGCATCCTCGTCCTTGTCCTTCGAACGCAGCTGACGGCTCTCATCAAGCAGTGCGTCAATCTTGACCACAGTCAGCCACTTGGTAGAAATTGCGAGCCTGAACTTCAGTGCACGCCAGACTTGGGTCGAGCGGAACATCAGTACTGCCAGGCAAAGCAACGCGAAGTATCCCGCGTTGGGCATGCCGCTGCAGAGGATCAATACTGCGGCAAGGCTCCAGCCGAGCGCGGCACGGAACTCATAGATCGGCCGGAAATGGTTGATGTATTGGTTCATCACGACGCGGTCGGAGCAATGAGGTTTCCTACTTCGTCGACTAGCAGAATGCTCTGTCCATCGACCCGATAGAGATGCTTGCCTTTGCGGAGGTGTTCAACCAAGGTGTCAGATGCCAGTCCGTAGTTGCCGAGCATTCGCTTGCTGATGGCCACTTTCCCGTCGACGCGACTGACCTTGGTCTTGCCTGAGGTAACGTCTTGCGAAAGCGCCTTGAAAAACTCGCGCATGAGATTGGACGTTCCAGCCAACGCCTTGAATGGGTCATCGATTGCAGCGTCCTTGCGGAGCGAGCGCGCGCCGTCCAACTGCAAAACGTTCCGCGAGTCGGGTTCCTGTGCATCTGGTGTAGACGGAGAATCAATGTCGCTACTCGATGCGGCAGTCGACGCCTCCGATTGTTTTGGCGCGGCCGATGGGACGGCGGAAGGGGTTGCCGCAGTGGCAGAGGGACTGGGAGCGGAAACGCCTTCCGCCATTGCCAGCAGTTCCGCGGCCGGTGCCGGCGTCGAGTCCGGTACAAATTCCGCCTTACGGGCCTTCATCTCAAAAGTCGTCAGGGTCTCAATGGCCTGGCGGGCCACTTTGTGCAAAAGAGACTCGAGACCGCTAGGACGCGGATCAGGATTGATAGCGCCAAAGAGGTCGGTTAGTACCTGGCTGTCAAAGCTGCTCAGGCGTTCCGTGCCGAGAATCTCACGAGCGAGCAGGGCAGTGCGCATTCGCTCCATCGGTAGAGCGTTCTCACGGCGTGACACACGATAGCCACTTGTACCGATCCAGCCAGAGAAAGCGCCGTGAGCGGCCGGGATCCATTCGGTTCCGTCGCTGTCGCGATAGAACTGGAAATGGCGACATGGCTCATCAAGCCGCGAGCAACATGCGGCCAGGAACAGTGCATAGAGATACTGGGGTTCCAGCAGTCGCCGGCGCTCCGACGGCTGATTCGCCCCGAACTTCTGCGCGCCTGAAAGCCGCATGGCGAAGTACGCAGCCTCGATCGTGGCACGAAAGGCGCCGCCGGGCTCCGCATGCTCGTTAGGACGAAGCGGCACGCTTGAAAACCACTCTGCACACCGGATGAGGATGCTCAACCATTTGTCGTCGAACTCCGCTGGGGTTGTCTCATTAGCGTACTGCCGAATCAACGCAATACGGCTCTCATGTACCGAGAGGAGGGCCGCGGGAACAAGCGGTTGGTGGGTGTGTGCGCTCATTTTTTGGAGAGAAACTTGCCGAGCCCGCCAGCCGCCTTCAGGCCAATCCGCATTGCGCCACCACCACTGACGCCGCCCCCCGAACCGAAGATTCCAGTGGCAATCTTGGGAAGCTCCAACGCGACGATAAGCATGAAGATAGATACACTCATTGCGTATGCTGCCCCCGCCAAAGTTGCCGTCCCGACTCCCTTTTGCTCCACAAGTGTCGAAACGAGAGCGCTGGAGACAAGTTTCGCCATGATCGTTGCAACGACGGTGTACATGGAGGCGCCGATCATGAAATCGAGCCAAGAAGTAAAGTAGCGGCGGGTGTACTCAGATAGACCCAAGGCCACGGCAATGGGACCAATGACGATGCCGACCGCCGCGGAGATCTCGCCCAGCGAAATGAAGATGACGTACAAGCAAGCGGCAGCCGCACAGAAAAGAAAGGCTATGACAAGGAAAATGCTGGAGAAGATGATCTTCAGCACATCGCTGATGCCCTGGGCAGCTGACATCGATTCAATGTACGAGTCCATGAATCCTGCCCCGACAGTGGCAAGCGTAAGGCCGGGCGTCGTAGCATCGGTCCCAGCGATTTTGCTGGCGAGCGACTGGAAGTAATCGTAGACACCAGGTCCGAACTTGTCATAGCCAGCGTAGATCGACGCGAAGATGCCAAGCAGTAGGATCGTCTCGAAAAAGTCTGTCCACGCTGATACTGGATCCGACGTAGCGGCGAAGCGAAGTCCAGCCAGCGTCAGCGTAACGATGCCCAACCCGAATGCGATCTTGTCTGCGTCCGGCTTTACAGTCTTGCTCAACGTGGTAGCGCCTGAAATCAGTCCTGTCCGGAAGGAAGTGAACTGCTCGAGCCAACTCCGGATGGACTCACCTATCGTGCCCTTTTGTGCTCCCAGACCCACGGATGGCTTGCTTGATTGCTGGGCTTCTGTTCCCGTGTCGGGGCCTGAGGCTTGGGCGTAGACTGCGCCGGAGTGCAGCGCAAGTACGGAGATAAAAAGCACGATGACGCGAGCGAACCACATTGAGTAATCCTCTATCAATTGCCTTGCAACTTGCGGGAGAAGACCCGTGCGCGCAACTGCTTCAGCTCCTCATCTTGCGCCGCGGTAATCGCGCGCAAGGCATCGGCGCTCTGCGCTTCCTTGGCAACGTTCTGCTGGTCCTTGTCAGCATCAGCCTGGGCGCGAACGCTCATAAGCTGGAGCAAATCAGAGTTCTGGCTGGCCAGAACATCGAGCATCTGGTTCGTTGTTTGCGCCGTCGCTTGCGCGGTGGGCGAAAGCTTGATCTGGGACTGGATCTTCTCGCGACGCTTTGCGACAGACTGCGTGTTCTTGAAGATCTGCTCGCCAAGGTTGAACAGCGCCTTCGCGGTCTTGTCCCCATTTGTCAGGAGCGATCGCTGATCTTCAAACCACTGTTCCTTTGTCTTGCCAGAGGAAACGACCATGCTCTGAATCTTCTTCAAATAGTCGGCGTTATCTTGCACGGTGCCATAGAGGTCCTTCAGGGTAGTGCCGTACACCTCGTACTTGCCGATCTCGTCCTTGATGCTGTTGAACTGCTCCATAATCGCCTCGGGATCGAGACCGGTGGCCTGCAGCAGTTGGTTGGCCATCATCTGGTACTGGTAGACGATGTTGGTGTTCTCGTACACCTCGGACTTGATCGACTGCAGAGCCGAGATCGTGGTTTGAACCAGGCCTACCCAATCCGTGACCGGGAGAGCGGCGTGTGCGGTTGATGCGACGGAGACCGACGCGGCGACGGCGATGTTTGCGATCCACTTCTTCACTTTATGTGCTCCCTGGTTAGGCTGCGCGAGTGAGCATCTCGCGCACGTATCGATCCTGCCAATCGGGCTCGCCCGATGCGTGGTGTGTGTCGCAGATAGATTGGGCGACGCCATCGGAACGCAGCATTGCAACCATTTCATCGTTGAATGCCGTCTGAAGCATCCGCGTCTGGTTGGTACTGGCTACAATCCACAGGTAGTCACGGTTCGGGACCGCGTCGGATATCATCTGGATCTGGTCTTTGGTCAGGCCGAACTTCTCCCCGTACAGTTCAGGGGTCGTTTTTGCCTGGCTGTTGGGTAGGTAGATCCAGTTGGCGATGTTCTCTTTGAGGATCTCGAAGTTCGCCACACGAGCGATCTGTCGCAAGGATTGCGTAGCGGCCCAGATGGAACCGTTGAGCTTCCGAATCGTGGTGATCCAGTCCTCAAAGCGCTTATAGAAGCGCTCGTTCTGGAAGAAGAAGCCGCATTCCTCCACTTCGATCACGGTGTAGCGGATACCGTCCATCGACTGGCTGATCCGATAGAACGCGTAGTCGGTGAAGAGAGCGGCTGCGCGCGGGAACTTCTGAAAAAGCTCGCCGCACTCGATGCAAAGGTTGTCGCTTACGGCGAAGGCATCCTCGACGTGATCGAAGAAGTGGCCATACTGACCACCTACAAGCCAAATCTGCAGGCGCTCGCGCAGATCCGCATGAAGCAGCGTGGACAGCGAACTGAGCGTCCAGCGATCAGGCGAGTAGCTTGCGACCAACTTCACCGCTTCGAAGATGTCCTGCTTTTGCTGCGGCGAAAGCGTGAAGGTGTCATCCTCGATCGCGAGGGTTAGCCATTCGGTGACATAGGTAAAGCTGCCTGGGTCAGATAACAGAGAAAGCGGATTCACCGGCGTGCTCGATTGGAACTTGCCGGTGACGTCGATGAACGCCCCGCCGCTCAGCAACGTGGGAATGCGTGTGGAGCGATCCTTGTCGAAGCGAATGCGGCGCGCACCGTGCCGGTCCGCTTGCGACACCAGGAAGTTGAGGAATACCGATTTTCCGGCGCCGATGGGACCGATGACGAAAAGGTGGCCGTTGCCGCCCGGTTGGTGCATGTCGACGCGCTGAGGGGTGCGATGCTGTGTCGGCAGGCAAGTGAGCGGCGGCACCTCGGTACCGGTTTTCTCGGAGAGCCATGCATTGCGGATTGGGCCTTCGAGTACCGACCGCACCGGTGCGATATCGGAGACTGCTGGGGTCTCGACAAACTGCAAACGCCGTTGCTTGTCCCAACGCCCGGGAAGCGTGCTGTTCCACGCCGGCATCAGGTTGGTTTTCTCGCGGATCGCTCCGAAGCCGGCATTCGTCAGCGTGCCGACCACCTCGCTAACAGAATCCTCAAGTTCCGATTCCGTATCCGCGTAAATGACGATGGAGATGTTGGCGAATCCATGCTGGACGCCCTCGGCCGTCAAGCGTTTCAAGGCCTTGCCAGCTTCCTTGGCGAGCTCCTCGCGTCCCTCATCATTCTCGTTCTCCTCCTTGGCGACGTACTGCTTGACCATGGAGCGGAGGTTGACGGCCGCCATCTTGTAGAAACGGCGCACCTTCTCGATGTAGGCCGTGGCCCGCGCGGTGTCTAGGAAGCGGAACATGATGCAGATATCCAACTCTGCGTCCACCTGCAAGAGGCTGTCGAGCGCGGCTTCCTGGAAGCTCATCCATTCCTTCACCGCCACAATCGCTGCATAGCGCTTGCCGTGTGCCGACTCGAACAACAGGCGCTCCGCGCCCACGGTGATCTCGGACTCACTCAGATGCGTGTCCAGCAACGTGACGGGGAATCGGATGCGGCGACTGGGGACGCTGGGGTTCGCAATCTGATGAAGCGCCTCGTAACTTTCTTGCATCGCGAGGCGCGTCGGCTTGATGCGCGGAATCCCACCCGTGAAGGCATCCAGCATGGCCTCGAAGCGGCGCGTGTCGGAGCGGATTTGCTCCATGTCAAACGCAAATGCGCTGCGGGACAGCACGGTGTCCTTGGCAGCTTCGATAATGGCGCCGTAGACCTTCTTGCCCCCAACCGTCATGTGATAGCCAATTTTTTCAAAGAATTTGGCAACACCGGTCTCGGGCGTATAGGCAATGCTCAGTGAATGCACGTTCCGGAAATAGCGCCCGGTTGTCATGTGCGCCTGATTAAGGGCGTTAAGGCGGGCGTCTGTGCCATTGCTGAATTCGCCATCGACGTAGCTTTTGGTGCGCCGGTGTGTGAGGCGCCACCATGCAGTGATGCGGTTGTCAAACGAGCGGCAGGCTTGGTCGAGTTGCTCACGGGCGGATGTGATATCGCTTGCGTCAGCGCTGTCCGCATCTACGCCACGGAATTCGTAGGTGGCGAGCAACGAGCCATCCTTGTTCAGGATGAGTTCGGGAGTGATCGAAGTGAGCCACGGGGCAATCTCAGCCAGTGGGCGTCGCTTGAGTTTCAGCATGGCAGGTCGCTGTCAAATCCATAGGGGCGACGGAAGACCGGGTGCGATTTCCCGTGCCAAGGGAGTGATTCGTAGAGGTCGCCGTACTGGTTGTAAAGGTTCAGTATCTGGTTCCACCACGGATCTCGGCTTGTCAGCCATGCCAGCAGCGCGTGTACGCTCAAGCCCAGGACGAAGAACGTCACGGGGATTTGCCAGCCACTCCGGTAAGTGACGTAGATCAGCAACGCGGTGATCGTGCCGTTGGCGATGGCCAGGGTCCGCACCGCGCCAGCGATCAGCTGCGGCATGGACAATCCAATGCTCACGTGGTGTTTGCGCATGCTAGAAGCCTGTGCAGGACGCGACGATGTTCAGCGTCTTGAGGATCGACGGTGCAGCGGCGGCGAGACCAATGCCCACGCAAGCGCCGGAGATGAACTTCGAGAGGGAGGATTCGGCATTGGCATACGCAATCGCGCCGAGCACGATCACGATGAGCCCCAGCACGAAGAGATACTTGGTGTTGATGAAGGTCGCCAGGCCGCAGATGAAGTTGCCGAGATTGCCAAGGAACGAATCGTCGGCAGCGACCGCCGATGTGGCGACGGCCATCATGCCGATCATCAGCATGGCTGACGGTGCGTACTTACGGGCGGTGGCGCGTACGCGCGGATGGATTGCGAGTTGCATTTCGAGGAAGACTCCGTTGGTTAGAAGACGCGTTTGATGTCGTAGTCGTTGTCGCGGAAACCTTTGATTTCGATGATTTCCGAGACGTGACGCATTTCGCCGGTTCGTTTCATGTGCACCACGTAGTGAATGCAATCGGCAATCAGCTTGCGCATGTCGTCGAGCTTCCAGCCGGAACCGGCTGGAATGCCAAGAAGCGCCATGCTTTCAAGGCGGGAGAGCGCGGAGCGAGCGTTGTTGGCGTGCAGGGAGGCGATGCCGCCATCGTGGCCGGTGTTGAGTGCCTGTAGCATGTCGTAGGCTTCGCCTCCGCGCACTTCGCCAACAAAGATTCGATCTGGGCGGAAGCGTAGGGCCAGCGCCACAAGATGTTGGGTTGTTACTCCCTTGTCTGCGTTCGAGAGCAGCCGCACGAGGTTCGGTACGGACAGCTTCAGTTCCATCGTGTCTTCGATCGTCAGGACCCGGTCTGTCACCGGGACTTTGCCTGCCAATGCGTTGAGGAATGTTGTCTTCCCGGAGGAAGTGCCGCCGGCGACGATGACGTTCTTGCGGCGGACCATCAGTTGTTCAAGGGCGCGCGCCAGGGATTCGTCTTCTTCGTTCCCAAGGAAGATCGGCTCTTCATCCTGCGTCGTTGCGTTGCGCAATGAGAAGGCACCAGCTTTCGCGTAGTCCTCAAGCGTAAGATTCGTTTCCCGGTGCCGCCGGATGCTCAGAGCGTGGCCGTCTATCGCTGTTGGTTGCATGACTGCAGCAATCCGCAAGCCCTTGTGACCGGCGTTGATAATGCCCTGAGATGTACCCCGCACCGCCGATTTCTCTACGGAAGAGGCCAGGGCACGGACCGCACCTTCGAGCTTGAACGGCTCAAGCACCACGTTGAGCTTTGTCAGGATGCCGCGACGCTCCACCCAAATGCTGTCATGCCGGTTGATCATGACTTCTGCGACGTCCGCAGCATGAATGACGTCGTGCAGCGGCGCGAGCGACTCGAAGAACATCGAGACAGCGCTTTCAGCCAGCTGCGTGAGTTGCAGAAGAGGGTGGTCGTTGGTCGGAGATTCCATGCCCCGTATTGTTGGCGGGGTACGTTAATCATGGGCTGCTGAAAGCTATGCGATTTTGGCGAGCTTTCTCAGGAATTGATGCCGAGCAGTAGCGAGTGAAGTGGAATCGGCGTCAAAAGTCTGAGCACGCTCATCACAAAATCCTAGAAAGCTCACTTTTTTGTATCGCCTTTCTAGGTAGGCTCGCCTCAGAGCGACGGTGCATCGGAGGGGGCGAGTTTTCGCGCCGATCTCAGAATTTCAGAAAGCTACGCGAAATCGCATAGCTTTTGGACGGAAGTCGAAGGGCATTCGCTGATTCAATGGGCGGCATCAAATTGGACTGCCGCAGCATGCGCCTTTTTAGCAAATCTTCCGACAAAGCCAAGCCCCTGACCGTTGCACCGGGGATGTATGGCAATGAGAGCCCGGAGCAAGTCATCTTCGACCGTACCACGCGGATCAGCGTGGACCGGAATCATTGGAAGTTGGCAACCGTCGGCTTGGGCGTGATCGCAGTGGCAGCCATCCTTACGCGTGATCCGCCGCCATCGGTCGTCAAGGTGGTCGGCGTGTCTTCGGATGTGACCGGCAAGCCCATTACCCGTGAACTCGATGCCTTTCGTCCTGACGAGCGTCAGGTGCAGGCGGCGCTCAAGGACCTGGTGCAACGCTGGTTCACCATCGAGCCGATCCTGACACCCCAGATCGAATCTTCGCGGATGGCCGCAAACCTTCGGTCCGTGCGCGAGCAGATGCTCGGGTCGGCCAAAGATCAGTTCAAGGCCTGGGTCGATGAGGATGAACCGTTCAGGCAAGTCACATCGTCGCCGACGCTCACGCGCGAACCCAAGTTCATCAATATCGCGAGCCTGCCGGATAGCACTGTGGTCGTGGAGTTCGTGACCACGACGGCCGAAGACGGCTTCAAGCCGCGCAAGCAGCGCTACACGATCACGTTCCGGTACCAGACCAAGCCGGCGGACAAGGAAGCCGTGCTCGGCACCAATCCGTTTGGTGTGTACCCCGTTTTCTTCAGCATTCAGAAATCCGCGGCCTGACCGCGCACACGCTCATGGACGCCCGTACTTCTTCCCGATTCCTCCCTTACGCCATCGCCTGCTGTATTGCGCTAATGCTGTCGGTGCCGGACGGCCATGCCGCCGACAAGTCGCCTCGTCGCGCAGGAGCCGGGATGTCCGGACTCGGTATTGGCGATCTCAGTGATGCGATGAACCCGGCCAACCCGTTCAACGGTGGTGTGGATCCCGTGGCGCTCCCGGGCGATTCGCGGCTGGTGGTCTTCAACTACAGCCGGGACCAGATCTTCCGCGTCTTGAGTGCGCCGCTCAAGATGACAACCATCGAGTTCCCAGACGATGAGCAGATCGTTGGGGACCCGGCGTGGGGAGAGAGCGTTCGCTGGGACTATGACACCGACGGTGCGAACCATCTGTACGTGAAGCCGCAGGCGGCCGGTCTGGTCAACACGTTGTCGGTGAACACGAACAAGCGTAGCTACGAATTCACACTGGTTTCTTCGCCACTCGGTGGCATCTTCTATCAGAAGGTGCGGTTCCGAATCCCCACGTCCATTTCCGCCAAGGTGAAGGCACGCAATGAGGCCCGACCGGAGCAGGCCGACGAAGGAAAGTCCGGTGATGCGGACATCAGCCGGAACCTGGATGCCGTCGGTGTGCCCCCCGATCAACTCAACTTCGACTACACCATCTCCGGCGGTGCGGACTTCAAGCCAGATACGGCGTTCGACGACGGCAAGGCACTTTGGCTGCGCTTGCCGGCTGGGGCATTGCAAAACTGGCCGGTGCCGCTAATCAAGGACGGCAGCGACTATGTGGTCGTGAATTCCGTGACGCGCGGACGCTACCTCGTAGTGCAGCGTCTGGCCGATACCGTAGTGCTGCGTTCGGGTAGCGACGAAGTCAAGATTGAGCGTCGTCGCCGCATTCTGGGGCTGTTCTGATGCGCGGCAACAAGAAATCCGAGAACGTCACTGACGTGACGGAAGCGCAGGAGCGTACCGTCAAGGGTAAGCTCCCGCGCAACGTCGTGTTCGCGTTGGGCGGCGTGGCCGCTGTCATGGTTGGGGCGCTGGGCTACTACTATCAGACGATCTCGGACGAGCAGCTCGATGCCAAGGCCGAGCAGCAGCGCGCCGACCAAATCAACCAACGCGCAGCCAGTGCGGACACCGGGCAGAGCCTGGAGGCGACCATTCGCGCGCAGGCCGACAAGGCCCGCGAGGAAGCCGACCGGCAGCGCAAACAGGCGATCCCGTCCGACACGAAGGCGCCCGTTATGACCGCCGGCGACCTGACCAGTACGGCAAGAACCACGACCGCATCGCCGGATGCCAAGAAGAACGAGCAGGATGACCTCTTCACGGCCCCGGTGTTCAAGAGCGGTGCACGGAAGTCGCAGGTCAATCAGGCGAAGCCTACGGCGGCGCTCGCGGATGTCACCGATCCTGCCCAGATGCGCGCTATCCAGCAGGCGGTGGCCGCCAAGGCCGCGGCGGCGAATGCGGCAGCTCAGAACCCTGAGGGCGCGGCGGCTCAACCGGCGTCGGCCGATCGCCAATTTCTGCGCGATGCAGGGTCCACGACCACGCTGCGTACCGGCTTCGACGGCAAGCTGCCGCGTTGCACGCTGAGCCGAGGCTTCAACATTCCCGCGAATTTTGCGGGTGGCCTGAACTCGGACAAGCCAGGCGAGTTCCGTGCGACCGTATCGCAGGACGTCTATGACACGGTGAAGGGCACTTGCAAGATCATCCCCGCAGGCAGCACGCTGGTTGGCATGTATAGCGCCGATATCGCGGTAGGCCAGGAGCGTATCCTCACGGCCTTCGTGCGCATGCAATTGCCTAACGGCAAGACGGTGCCGCTGATGGGCATGCAAGGCGCAGACCCTGACGGCACCGCCGGCAATACGGGTGACGTCAACAACCACTTCCTGAAGATCTTCAGTGGTGCGCTCATCATCGGCGCACTCTCGCTGCGTTTCAACGACAACCCGACGACCACCACAGTCGGTCCGGCCGGACTGGTTGCATACGGCAACGCTGCAGGGCAGGTCGCGACGCAGACGGCGCAAACGATCCTGAACCGCAACCAGAACATTCGCCCGACCATCACGACCGAACCCGGCCAAAAGATGATGGTGCAGGTCAAGCATGACATCGTTCTGGAGCCGTATCGTGATTAAGCGGCTCGCGGCGTCTCTGCTTATTGCTTCCACGTCGGTTGCTGCTAATGCGGCAACGATCGAGGCCGTCATCAGCCCCAACGCCATTGTCGTGAATGCCGACGGCCAGGCGCGCGTGCATACCCTCGAGGGCAAGCCCGTTCTGTACTGTGGGTTGGACGCGTTCCTGGGCTGGTCGGCGCGGCTACTCGGCGTGCAGATCGAGGCGGGTGCCGACCACGGCCCGACAGTCATGCTGGCAGGCAAGACGGCGCCGATTGCCCGTTTGTTTGCACGGGAAGGGTGGCTGCGCCCGGCGAATCTGGATGACGCTGCTCAAGAAGCGCTTGCAGAGCGTCGCGGCGGCTGGGCGTGCGCACCCAAGACAGAGCCATTTGCACAGATGGGTAGCCGCGTGGATCCCAAGATTACCGCCGGCATCGCCATGAACGAGTCGTCCTATCGCGGTCGCCCCTGGCCGTGGACGCTCAACGTAGCAGGGCGGGGCATGTTCTTCTCGTCACGGGAAGAAGCCTACTCGGCCATCAATCGCTTGTTGGCGAGCGACCGTTGCGACTTCGACGTGGGACTCATGCAGGTCAACTGGTGCTACCACGGCAAGCGCTTCGCCTCGCCGTGGGAAGCACTGGCACCGGCCACAAACATCCGCGTGGCAGAGGACATCCTCGCAGAGAACCTTCAGCGCAGCGGGTCTGCCATGAAGGCTGTGGCCTGGTACCACAGCGCGAATCCCGAGCGCGGCGGTCCTTACTTCACCCGATTCATGAAACACGTGGCGACATTCCAATGATCAGGCCGCTCCTACTCTCTGTAATGGCGCTGATTGCTGCGCCCGCCATCGCGGCCGACACCGACCCGCTTGACTTCGATTATCAGGTCGTCGCTCGCGCCGCCGACCGGCCGGCGATGGTGTTCAACGACGGACTTTCCACGTACATCCAGCCGCGCTTCGGACAATCGGTGCAGGCCGACGGTGCGATCCAGAACGGCCCGTATTGGGTCATTGATGGCGTGCCGGACGTGGTCCGATACTCGGTCAATGGGCAGCCGGTTGTGGCCCGCTGGAAGCGCGCGAATGGCTTCACATCCGAGCCCGCGAACCCCGGCGGTGATATGCCGCGCAGCCTCGCCGCCATTTCCGGCCGTCTGGCCCTGATCGGCAGCTATTCGGATATCGCGCTGGTGCGAGCAGGCCGGTCCTCATTGCCGCTGGCGCAGATGGTCAAGTCCATCGCCCCGAACGGGTGGAGCGGTACGGCGCAGAAGGACATTCCGCTGACGGATGACGTCTCGCTGGACGCCCGGGCCGGGGAGAATTGGTTGCAAGCGCTCGCGCAGGTACTTGAGCAGCGCAATCTGTACGCGGAGGTGGATTTCGGCCGCCGGAACGTAGCGCTGCGTGCGACGCCACCCAAGGCATTCGGCGTGGAGACCGCGACGCCTGGAATGCTCCGCGCTTCAGCAACGACTGGAACATCGCAAGCAATCGCTACGCCGATTCCAACTGCGAGTGCGCCGGCGACCGGCACGCCGTTGCCGGAAGGTCCCACGTTGGCTTCGGCGTTCAACGCCTTGGCTATCCGCGACGCCAAAAACGGGCGGATCGAAGTCCGCTTCGATGCCGAGCCGAAGGACCTGGAAATGCGGGATGGTGCCGGCGACAAGCTCCGTACCCGCTGGGATGACAGCGAGAAGGTGTTGTCCTTCCCCACGGTCGACAGCTTTACGGCGAGCAGCGGGTCGAAGCGCGTCGAAGTCGCGCGCGTGCCGGGCATCAATTTCTTGTTCCCCCGCGAGAACGCTGCGGGCCTGGAGCGCGTGTTCGAGAAGGACGGTGCGACCTACCTGAGCTTCGCCAAGTCGATGGCCAGCATCTCCGTGTTCGGCGACGACCACCAGGGCGGGGGAGAGCAGAAGGATCGCTACTTCAAGTTCAACGGTGTATCGGACCACCTGACCGTCATTGCTGACGGCAATGTGGTTCGTGTGGACCGCTTGCCTGAGGTCCGCTTCTACGAGCGGGCGGTCCAATGATTGCGATGCGCATCGGGCTACTGATCGCCGGCACCGCATTGGCCGGCCTCGTGCACGCCGATTGCTTGGACGATGCGGCGGCGTTCCATCGCGTGAGTCCCGTACTGGTCCGCGGCATCGCGCAAGTCGAGTCCGGCATGCGCTCTTGGGTGACCAACACCAACACCAACGGCAGCGAGGACATCGGGCTGATGCAGATCAATTCAGTGCACCTGCCGCGCCTCGCGAAGTTCGGGATCACCCGCCAGAGTCTCTTCGATCCTTGCACCAATGCCTACGTTGGTACCTGGATCCTCGCCGATTGCCTGGGCCGGTATGGCGAGACCTGGACAGCGGTCGGTTGCTACAACGCCGGCTCGCCAGACAAGCGGCTCAGGTATGCGAACCGCGTCTACCAGAAGCTGCAATCCACAAGCAAGTAACCCATTCGAATTCAAACGGAAATCAGCCATGTACCAGTCTCGACTGCTCGCCCGGATCTCCCGGACCCTTTTGTCCGGTGCGGCCGCCTTTGCGGTATGCGCCAATGCGGCCGTGCCAGTGTCCGGCCCCTTTGGCGCTGAGCCGTTCGGCAGCTTCGAACCGACGAAGCCGCTTGCTGGCGGCGGGTGGCAGGTGCTGGCGGGCGATCGCGCGAAGCCGACCACGGTGGCCGCGATTTCATCGGCCGTGGCAAGTACACCGAGTGCAGTGCAGGTAGCGGTAACGCCGGTAGCCGTGACCTCAGCTCCGAGCACTGTGCCGCCCCTCAGCGCGTCGGCATCGCTGGAGCGCAGCTGGAGCGTCTCTCCTGCTGACACGAACTATCGCGTCCTCATTGAAAAGTGGGCCCGGGAGGCAGGTTGGACGGCGGCGCAATGGGAAGTGGACCAGGACGTGCCCATTGAGGCGTCGGACGCGTTCTCGGGCGACTTTAAGACCGCCGTGCGTCGCGTGCTGTCCGCGACCGAGATGACCGATTACAGCCTGAAGCCCTGCTTCTACTCCAACAACTATGTACGTGTGGTGAAGCTCACCACGAAGTGCGACCCGTCCAAGTGAGGAAAGCAATGATGTTGACCCGAATTCTTCGCCCGGCAACTGGCGCCGCGCTTGTCTGCTCCACGCTCGCAGGGTGTGTCTCTCCTTCGTTGCTCAAGGACGTGCGCCAGGCGACCGACTCGACGACGGCGCAGTCTATGCAGACCACGGAGGACCTGTACGCGCGTATTCGCCGTGACCGAGCCGCAGTCGAGGCCGAACAAGATGTTTCGCGCCCTTACCTTGCGGGCAAGCGTGTTCCCGTTGCACGGAACGTGACGCTCCCCGTCGCTTTGCGGGCCAATGTCGACACCCTTGTCATGTTCCCCGAGCGGTCGATGTCGCTCGCCGTGGTTGCCCAGCGCATCCAGATGTCGACCAACATTCCGGTCAAGATAGAATCGGATGTCTACCTGCCGCCTAGCCTCCTGCTCCCGCGCAGCCTGGGACAGCAAGCTGCGCAGCAGCTACGCTCGACACAGGGACAGGGTGCCGTCAATCCCATTGCGCAAGGTCTGGGCCCGGCGCCTACCCTGAACGGTCCGCTGCCCGGCGCCCTGACCGCAGGCGGTGGCCTGTCGGCGGCATCGCAAGCAACCCCGCTGCTCGACAACGCCCTGAACGTTGAGTTCAAGAACAGCGAGAAGATGCCGCTGGCCACCATGCTCGATACCGTTGCCACGCGTCTCGGGATCAACTGGGAATTCAACAGCGAGAAGGGCGTCATCCGGTTTTATCGTCTGGTGACGAAGACGTGGCAACTGCCCATGCAGGCCGGCACCAACTCGTTCACAACCGAATTCAAGCAGTCCGCCCAAGGCTCAAGTTCTGGCAGCACCAGTGGCGGCCAGAGCAATCAAGTGGACGCGGTGGCCAAGTCCGAGATCAAGGATCAGGATGACCTCGCGGGCGTGAAGAAGAGCATCGAGCCGGCGATGACGCTGGTCGGCAATGCGGAGCTCAACCCGGCCACCGGCCTGTTGACGCTGCGCGATACCAAGGAAGCCGTGGATGCCGCCGACGAAATCGTGCGTCGGCAGGTGGCGATCTACTCGCGCATGGTGACCCTGAAGTTCCAGATGATCGACCTGACGGTGTCCGACAACGGTGAGGCCGGTGTGGACTGGAATGTGGTGCTGACGAAAGCACTGAATAACCTGCCCGGCTTCACTGCAACGGCGTTGTCGCCCGCTACGCTGGTCTCGTCGTCTGCCGGTAGCTTGGGTCTGAACCTGACTTCGGGTGGCTTCAGCGGGACGCAGGCCATCGTCAGCGCACTCAAGCAATACGGCACGGTGACGTCGAACCTGACGATTCCGGTCTCGATGCGCAACCGACACGGCTTCCAGTACAACAACCGTCGTACGTTCTCGTACGTCTCCGGCACGACGCCGGCTGCATCGAGCGTGGGCGGAACGGGCGGCGTTCCTGGCATCACGACATCGACTGCCACGGTCGGTTTCAAGCTGGCTGTCTACGCCGACGCGACTTCGCGCGATGACGTGAATCTCACGATCGCGCTGGACCAATCCAAGCAAGACGGGCCGCTGGAGAAATTTACGTCCGGTTCTGGCGACAACCAGCAGTCTGTCCAAACCATCAATCTCGTCGGCAAGGGCATCCCCAAGCAGGATCTCATCGTGCGCAACGGCCAGACCGTGCTTATGACGGCGCTGGATCAGGATGACACGCAGAACACGCGCCGCACCCTCGGCGAGTCCCTGCCGATGATCCTGGGCGGATCGCAGACGGTATCCAAAACGCGGACCTTCACGTTGCTGCTGGCGACCGTGATGGTGCAGGACCAGGGCGAGGCGAGGTAAACAATGCGCGCATTTCGTCAATTCATCTCGGATCTGGTGACCCTGTATCAGTGGAGCCTGCCGGTGGCTGTCGTGACGTGGCTTCCTTGGCTGCTGGCCATTGCCATACAACCTCGTGCGGACAGGATCGGGGTAGGGATCGTCATGGCCGCTGTCACGCTGTTTGGTCAAGGGCTGCTCGCTGCTTACAGCCTGTCGCTGCGCAGCCGGATGATCACGGCTGATGACAACTACTGGACAGTGCTGGTGGACGGCACTGCCCGTGGTGCCATCTCCGATGCGGAGTACGCCGCAATGCGCGAGCGGGCCGCCTTTTCCGTGAGTACCTACCTGCGGCAGACGGTCAATGTCGTCGGTGCTGGCGTGACTTTCCTGCACTGGCTCATTCGCAACATTCCGGTGATCCTGTTCTGGATTGCGCTGGGCGGATTGTTGCTGGCACCGGAGGGTACTGTCGGCGCGATCAAGACGATTCTGATTGCGGCTCAGACGGAACCCGAACGGCTTGCGGTCGCAACCGTCCAGGTCGTATTGCCCATGCTGCTTTCGTCGGCCGCGCTCGGCATGCTGTTTCTGTACCGCCAGTTCGGATGTCGCAATGAGTTCCGCGCGGCTTGGCAGGATGAACTGCGCCGCAGGCTTGAACTGTTTCCGATTGGCGAGATCAACCTCACGCGCGTCGAGGATCAGCAGACCGTCATTGCCGACGAGCGTCGTGCGTTCCGGGCGTTTCTGCGCCAGCGCGGCATGACCGAGGCCGCCGCGAGCGCTGCAGGAGGGGCGGCACGATGATCGTCAATATCCATGGCAAGACGCTTGCCTTCGGGATGAACTGGCGCACGCTCACGGGCAATGCACCGGCGCCGGACCTGGCCGCCAAGGTGGCAAAGGAGGTTAAGGCGGGGCGCATCTGGCATGACGGCGCGGCGCTGCACATGGGGTATCTCGCGCCCGAAGACGCACAGACCAAGATCAAGGACAAGATCTACTCGGCCGCCGTTGCCATCGCCCGCATCCCAGACCTGCTGCCGAACGTGTTGTTCGCGTATCGGCTGGAGAACGCAGGCGCGCACGTGGGCTACTTCGTCTGCGGCATCCTGAAGGGCCGCCCACGCGTGGGCTTCGATCGCGTCATTGCGGACGAGGCGACGCTCTCCGAGGTGGTCAGGGATTTTGCGCAGAAGGCCGGAGGCTCGTTCCGGCTGGCCGGCAATCTGCCGGAACTGGCCCAACTGGTGGCGGCTACCACGCCGTTGAGCTTTGTCGAGTTGCACCTCGATGCGATCGCCGCTGCCGCCGACTCCCACGCGGCGTTGCGCAAGCCGAGTGCAGCCGCGACCAAGAAGCGGTTGGCAATGCTGGCGATTGTCGCGCTGCTGGCTGCCGTTGGTGGCAAGTACGGCATGGCCGAGTACCAGGCGTACCAGATTCGGAAGAATCCGCCGCCACCGCAGAAGAGTCCTGCAGAGCGCTATGCGGAGGACATTATGGCCCGCTCGGGTGCGCCGTCCGCGAAAGCTGCCGTTGCGATCCCGCAGTTTGCCCGCTGGTTCGCGGAATCCGTACCGGTTATCGTCGGCGGGTGGAAGCTCGCCACCATCACGTGCAAGACCGTCGTGTCCCCGGTGGGCGAGTGCGATGCGGTCTATAGCCTGGATGCGAGCAAGAGCGGGGGCGGCACGCGTGGTGCGACGAACACCACGTTCCTGGTCGATATGCCGGATGTCTTCGGCAATCCTCGGTTCGGGAAAGACGACAACGATGTGACGGTGACCGCCAAGGTACCGTTCGGGCCGCCGACGCCGCTTGGCAAGCTGTTGGAATCGCTGCCGACCAGCATGGCACTGCGCACCGACCTGGGTTCAACCTTGCAACTGATGCGGCCTGCCACAGTGAAGGCGGCGCTCAACGAAATGGTGCCGTTCGGGGCGATCCCGCCTGAGGGGCTTGGATCGGTCCCGGCGATCTACAGGATCGCGACGTGGGAGATCAACGGCCCATTGCGCAATGCCGGCATGGTCGGATCGTTTCCCCCGAACGTGTCCGTCAGTGAACTCACGCTCACCGTCAAGCTGGACGTCGAACCGTCCATCAACGACTCCAAATTCATGATCGAAGTCAAGGGCGACGCGTACGCGCGCGATGGAGCACTGCAATGAACAAAATCTCGACGGCTCTTCTTGTTTGTCTGGCCGCTGGTGCCGCGCATGCTGACGGGGTGAAGACCGTCACGCAGCAGCTGCTGGAGAAGGACGCCCAATTGGCGCTCCAGAAGCTAGACCAGGATCTCGCAAAGGGAAACCCCGCGCCCACATCGGTGGCCGCTACGCCAACGTCGTCGCCCGAGCAACGCGCGCGCGACGAAGCACCCAAGACGATTGCACTCTACGGCGTGGATGGGCGGGCAGCGGGGCTGCCCTTGACCTTGCGCAGCTATGTGAAGTGGGGCGACCAGGTTTATGCGGCCAAGGTTGGCGGCTCGATGCGTGGCTACAAGGTAGTCTCTATTTCCGAGGCCGGAACGAAGCTCTCTCGCGGCAAGCAGACCATCAACGCCGCCAGGGTCGACGAAGATGCGGTGATTCTGGCGGGTGAGCAGTCGGGCGGCGAAACCCGCACGACACCGAAACATGCGGGTCCGCTTCCTGGCGGTACCCAACCCGGCGGCACACCACCAGTTTCGGGCGCTCCCAGCGGTTTCACGCCATTCCCCCCGCTGCAGCCGAAGCCGGGTTCGTCGACGGTACCGGCGCCTACGGCCGCTCCGACGCAGCCTCCTCAAGTCGGCTCGCTCGCGTTGCCTGCCGCGGCGCCGGCCAAAGGGTGAGATCGGCTATGCGAATCTTTGGCAAATCCAAGTCCCTGATGCCGGCCTCGAGTGGTGGCATTACCGTGCTGTCGGGAACCGGATCGGTGGTGCAATCTTCGGCGCCGGTCGAACCGGTGCTCGCTGCTGTTGACAGCCACGCTTCGGCCGCCACAGAAATCCGTACGACCGACGATCTGCCCTCGTTCGTACGCGTGATCTACGACGAGCTGGCCATGGCCCAATCCCTGCGACACCAGCTTTGTCCGGTGTTGGTGGAGGAGGGCGTCGCGGGATCGCGAGGAAAGTTTGCGCTCATTCTGCTGGCCGAGATGCAGCATTCGGACGTGACCGAAGAAATCCTTCGGCAGTCGCGCCTGCACTACGAGGCCGCGACCCCGTTCTTCTATTCCGCCGCGCCGCAGGTTATGACTGCGCTGTCCCGTGGCGTCGAGGGGCGGGCGCGACGCGCGGCCACAGCCGTCCCTGGCGCGCGCAATGCCAACGCACTCTGGCAGACGTTCCTTGCGGCCGCGCAGTTCGCCTTGCGCGAGCAGGCATCGGATATCCACTTTGAGGCTAAAGACAACAGCGAACTCTCGCAGATCCGCTTTGCGATCGATGGCCACCTGGTGTCGCCGCCCGAGTTCCAGATCCGTACCGGCGACCTGCTGGATATGCTCGGACACGTCTGGCAGAAGGGCAAGGGCGGCTCGCAAGGTCTCTTCAGCCGGATCCTGCCTCAACAGACGAGCGTGCGCGCGGAGGTCGAGAACGTACCGCTGGTGTTTCGCTGGGCGTCGATGCAAAGCGCCGATGGCCATGTGACCGTCATGCGGGTCAACCGGGAGAAGGCGGCGACGAACGACGTCGATTTCGTCAAGGACCTGGGATTCTTCCAGCAGCAGGCTGATGTCATCGACCGCTGCACCATGCAGATGGGCGGGGGCGTTGTGCTGGTGGGTACTGTCGGCTCGGGCAAGACCACTTCGGCGCACGCGGTCATGCAGCGGCTGCCGGGCTGGATGAACAAGATGTCGATCGAAGACCCGGTGGAGTTGATGGCGCGCGGCACGCACCATTTCTCGGTATCGCGGCAACTTGACGGCGCCAACCGGGAAGACGATCCGTTCATCGTGGCAAAGCGCCAGTTGAAGCGGATGAACCCCCATTTCGTCATGATCGGGGAGGTGCGGGACTTTGAATCAGCGGGTCTGTTCCGCGACGTGGCCGGTGCCGGCCTCCGGGCACTGACGACGGTCCACGCACCCTCGGCGGTTGCCGCGACGGATCGGCTCGCGGACAGCGAACTGCGTATCCCGCGCAGTGTGCTGGCCACGCCCGGCTTCGTGAACCTCTATGTCTATCAGGCACTGTTGCCGAAGACGTGCGAGTGCGGCCACCACGGGGAAGAGGCCAAGCAGATGCTTGGGGCGGCAAAGCTGCACCAGATCGAAAAACTCTTCCAGTTCAACGTGGATGGCATTCGCCTGCGCCGCCTCGAAGGCTGTGACAAGTGCCGCCGCGCCAACTTACCGGATCTGAACGGCATCCGCGGCCGAGTCATGGCCGCCGAGATGTTCGAGCCGGACGAACTGGACCTCATGTACATCCGCGATGCCCGCGCCATCGAGCTGCAGGCGCATCAGCGCGAAAAGCGGGAGACGGGCTTCGATATCCCGGACTGCACCGGAAAGTCGGTGTTCGAAGTTGCCATGTACCACGTGTACACCGGGACGGTGGACCCGCGCGAGGCCGAACGAATTCTCTCGCTGGACGGCTATGAGCAACGCCTCAAGCGCATGCTGAGCCGCGTCAAAGGAGGAGGTGCCGTATGAAATCCCGTTTCAAGGCGCTGCTGCGCCGCCAGCACCCGCATGGCACTGCGGCTACGCGTCCCCACACCTCTGTGGGCCGCTTCCCTGACAAGCTATGGCGTGCGCGCTTCGAGTTCGGCGCGAAGCGGGCGGACTACTACTACGATCTGGCCATGCGCATCGAGAAGATGCCGGGTGAGCCGATCTCGAACCACTTCGCCAAGGATGCGGCACGTCGCGCTGGCGAGCCGCTTGGCATTCTGGCGGCGTTGTGGCTGGCGCGTAGCGAGGGTCTGGACGGTGAAACGCAGGAATCGCGTCTGGCAGAGATTCTGCGTGGCACCGTGCCGGATGAGGACCTCGCAATCCTTGCCGTGGCAGAGCAGGGCGGTGACCTGAAGCAAGGGCTATTCAAGCTCGCTGAAAACCTACGTGCCATGCACGACGCGAAGGCGAATATCGTGATCATGCTGGCGAGCGTCGGCCTCACACTCATCATCCTGCACGTGTATGTCGGCGCCATGGCGTTCCTCGTGGCGCCGATGCTGGATCGCAGCTTCGCCAGTCTGCTGCCGGTGGACGCCTACGGGCCTATCGCCAAGACATTCCACTATGCGGCGCAGTTTCTTCGTAATTGGGGATGGCTGGTATTGGCCGGAGAGCTTGCGTTGGGCTACTGGGTCCTCAAGGCTCTGAAGAACTACACCGGCAAATACCGCCAGTGGCTCGATAACAAGGTGATCTTGTTCGACTTCTTCCGGCGCTTCCAGGGCGCGCAGTTCCTCTCGGCCATGTCGGCGGTGACGCAGCGCTTTGGAGGGGATTCCAAGAACCTGTCGCCAGCGTTGGACCTCATGCGAGAGCACGCGTATCCGTACTTGGCCCAGCACATCGAACGCATCCAGATCGCGCTCGAAGACAGTCCGAATGCCGGCGGCAAAATTTTCGATACCGGTTTGTTCGACCGCGACACCTCGTTCCGTATTCAGGACATTGCCGAGTACGAAGACGACCTGTCGAAGATGTTGGGCACGGTCTCCCACACCCTTCTGCAGACTGCACCGCGCGAGTTGGAGCAACGGGCGTCGTCGTTCAATCGAAAGGCATCGATCCTGCTCATCATCCTCATCACCAGCCTGGCCTTCATGCCTGCGTTCATGGCGCGGGAACTGAAGTCCAGCATGCAGACGAACAGTATCCGCACGCATCAAAAGAGCATCAACCCTTCCGCCCTCCCATCCAACTGACATGGAACAAAGAAACATGGACAACCGCAACCTGCAAGACAACCCCGCGGCCGCCGACGAGATGGCCTTCGATGCCACCGTTCCCCTCAATCAACTGAGCCGTGCCGAGCAGTGGAAGCGCATTCGCAGCACCCCGCGGCTGCGCGGCCAACACGGCGGCATTCTCGACGAATACGGCTTCTACCTGCTGCTCGCCGCGCTGACCCTCGTTGCGATCCTGGTGCTGTTCTCGCACAACTCGGTGGATACGCAGGTCCAACAGTTGACGACCGAACTGAACAACGTCATGGGCAAGGTGAAGACGAACTACCGTGGCCAGTACAGCAAGGTATCCGTGACATCGCTGATCGACAACGGCGTATTCCGTGACTTGACCACGATGACGGACACGGGCGGCACGATCTCGGTGCAACCCGGTGGCGGCACGCTGACGGTGGCGCCGGCACGTTTGCTGAGCAACAACGACAGCGTGCAGTACACGGTGCCGAATCAACCGGATGCCGCGTGCCCGGCGATTGTGGCGGCATTCCAGAGCAGCGCTGGGCGAATCGTTGTGAACGGCACGACGATCAAAGATGTTGGCGGCTCGGTGGATCCGAGTAAGGTGAAGTGCTCCGGCGACAGCAACACCCTCAACCTGTTCATGTCCTGACGTGGACGCTAGTCGAGTAGACATGCCCGGCCAAATGGCCGGGCTTTGGCATAGGAGAGCGGAAAATGCTGTTGAGCAATTATTCGATGGGCCTGCTGGTGGGAAGTATCGCTCTGGTGGGGTCGGTGGCATGGGCCTATGCGGACCAGGAGGAGAACCTCGCAATCGGCACGGGCAACTACATGTCCAACATCGCACAGGCGGCGAACACGTACACGTTCGAGGCATTCACTGCGCTTGCTAAGAGCCCGACGGGATCGACCAATCTGACGGTGGGCGGCAAGACAATCGGCGTGGCCGATCCGCTGCACCCGACGGTGCAGGACTTCATCAACTTCGGCTTGCTCCCGATCGGGTATTCGGACGTCAGCCCGCTCGGACTGTCGTTCAGAATCGATCTCACCCCCACGAATTGCGCTGGCGATATCTCAGGCTGCTCGATCCCTGGGCTTGTCTACTCGACGACCGGCTATCGTGATGCGTTTGGGCGGATTCGGACGGACCTGATGGGCGCAGCGGTGGTCAAGGCGGGACAGGATTCTGGCGTGACTTTTGCGGAAACGCCGGCGACCATTACGGGGATGGCGGCTACTTGGCAGGCACCCAACCCCGTGGTTGGACAGCCCGTCGGCGTATTGGCAATGCGCGTGGGATCAAGCTCGTTGCTCGCGCAGTCGATGAATCAATTCTATAAGCGGGACGGCTCACTGAATCTGACCGGCCCGATGGATGCGAACAACCAGGCGATGAATCGGGTGGGGAATTTCCAGTCGAATGGTTCAGTGTCTGCGGCTGGCAATGTGGCGGCATCCGGCAGCATGAGCGCTGGCGGCAACGTTACTGGCAATGGGGTGTATGGCAACTACGTTCAGTCCAACGGGAGCGCTTATGTTGCCGGGAACCTTCAGACTGGAGCCGTCTACGCCAGTGGGGTTACCTCATATGGAAACATGAATGCGAGTGGCTATGTCTACTCCAATGGGGCCGTCGTCCCATCCTTGGACCCAGGGCAAAAGGTCATCGAGGGTTGGGGTTGCGCTGACCCACAGGGTGCTATTCGGAGCGATCCTGAGGGTAAGACCCTGTCTTGCCAATCGGGTGTGTGGCGAGCGGCTAGCGGGTCCGCTTCGGGTGTCCATTCGATTACCTGGACATACGGAGGATCGGGGGGAATGAACAGGTATCCGATGGCGTGCTTCACCTTAGCCGGTTCGCCCGGCGTATATCAAGGCAGCGGCGCGGTTTCGACCGACTACCGTGCAGGCTCCACTCCGTACAGTGATATGTATGGAAATGCAGGGTACAGGCAAGCGGATGGATACGCTTGTCCCCCGGGAACGGCTATGGTTCCCCTCTATAGCATCATTCAGGACGGCGGCGGAAACGGGGGCTGACCATATTACAGTGAAAAAAGCCGGCATTTGCCGGCTTTTTTCTTTACCTGGCCTTAGTTACACTCATTGGCAGGCGAGGATAGCTACACCGGAAATGTCGCCGCTCGACGGGCTGGGGATGGTGTAGCCGACTGCGAGAAGGGGCTTCGCCGTATCAGTCCCAAGGGTCTCAAACTGGAAGGTGCCAGCCGTCGCGAGATGTGCTCCGGTGATCGGCGCGCCCGTCGTGGATGCGGTTGCATGGGCGTCTGATCCGATGGCGACGTCAATCGCGAACGAGTCGATGCCAGGACCGCCGAGACTGATTTGCGCGGTCGCGGTGTTGACCTTCCCCGTCGGGAAATTGCCGGAAACCGCTGTCGGATTCGTGCTCGACAGCAGGGAGCAAACGAGGTTGGCCACCGGGCCGGGGGTCCGGGGAAGAGCCAGCGGCTTACCTACTACGTAATGGCCGCCTTGATTCACGCTGATATTGCCTTGGCTGGTAGTCCCGTTGGTCCAGCGCCCAATGGAGAAATTGCCGTTGCCAGAAACGTCTGCCACGGTGCCGGTGGTGAGTGAAACGTTGACCGACGAATTTGCTCCGACGGTCGTATATGCACCTTCCGCAGTTTTGGTCTGTGCCGATGCGGCGACGCTGGCCGTCACGTAAGCATGAGGCGAAGCACCACGAGACACAGCATCCTGAGGAACGTAGATGAGCGCGACCGGATCGGCTGTCACAGCAGGAGCACTGCCTTGCACTGTGATGG
Source organism: Cupriavidus sp. HMR-1 (assembly GCF_000319775.1). NCBI lineage: Bacteria > Pseudomonadati > Pseudomonadota > Betaproteobacteria > Burkholderiales > Burkholderiaceae > Cupriavidus > Cupriavidus sp. HMR-1. The sequence continues at coordinate 94 of NZ_ANKP01000086.1, read as the reverse complement.
TGGGAGCCGGCGGCGTCGGCGTGGCTGGTTGTTGCGTAGCAGGAGCGCTGTCACCGCCACCGCCGCCACAGGTGTGCATAAGCAGCTTTCGTGA
>NZ_ANKP01000085.1:0-25722 GCF_000319775.1 Cupriavidus sp. HMR-1 | reverse complement strand
CGATGTCGCTGCACTTGGGGCCGCCGCTGCATCGGCCGGAAACGGCGCGGCGGCTGCTGGCACGGCTGCGGCATGTGTTCCGGCATGTCGCGCCGCTGACGACCTTCGTCCCCGCCTATGGCGCGCTGTGGGGCATTGCGCTGGCCAGTGACGCGCTCGATATCGCCGCGCAGCCCGCCGATAAGATCGCAGCGCGCCTGCAGCAGTGGCAGCTTGAACACAAGCTGCGGGCCTATCACGCGCACCTGCACCCTGCCCTGTTCGTCCATCCGCGGCACGTGCAGGCGATCTTCGACAGCGGCAGCCGTCCCGCGTAACATGCACGGACGCGCCTCGCGCCAAGCAGCGCGGGGACGAGATTCGTTCCATCCGGGAGATCATCATGTCCAGACCGCCCAACACGCCCTGGCTCACACCCTATCTGACGGTCGCCAGCGGTCGCGCCGCCCTGGATTTCTATGCGCGGGCTTTCGGCTTCGCGGCCGGCCATGTCGTCGATGAAAACGGCGTGCCCATGCACGCCGAGATGCATTACGAGGGCCAGTTGGTGATCATGTTCGCGCCTGAGGGCGCGTGGGGCAGCACGGCACGCACACCCCGGTCGCTAGGTGTGGAAGCCCCGCAAACGTTCTATGTCTACTGCGCTGACGTGGATGCGATCTACGCAAGGGCCGTGGCCGCTGGCGCCGCAAGCGTCACGCCGCCCGCCGACCAGTTCTGGGGCGACCGGTACTGCATGCTCGAAGATCCCGATGGCTACCGCTGGGGCTTTGCGACGCCGCTGCCCAAGACCCCGGATTCCAAACCCACTCCCTGATGCCACCCAGATTTTTTGTCGATGCGGCGCTCGCCGCGGACACCGTATTGGAATTGCCCGACGCCGTTGTGCGCCACGTCCACGTGTTGCGCCTGGCGCCCGGTGACGCCATCACCCTGTTCAACGGCCAGGGCGGCAGCCACCCGGCCACGCTGACCGAGATCGCCAAGCGCCACGCCAGCGCGACGCTTGGCACCCACGACGCCTCGGAAGCCGAAACCCCATTCGCCGTCACGCTGGCCCAGGGCCTTGCTGGTGGCGACAAGATGGACTGGCTGATCGAAAAGGCCGTGGAACTCGGTGTATCCGCCATCCAGCCGCTTCAGGCTGCCAGATCCGTCGTCCGGCTATCCGGCGAGCGCGCCACCAAGCGCCAAGCGCACTGGCAGGCACTGATCGAGGCCGCTTGCGAACAATGCGGCCGTAACCGCTTGCCGGCGTTGGCGCCCGTGGCTAACGTGGAGTCGTGGCTGGCCAGCGCGCCAGCCACTGCTGCAAAACTGCTGCTCTCGCCGCGCGCATCGGCATCGCTGCCCGAACTGGCGCAAGCCGAGCGCGAGGCATGGCGCGCCGGCGGCGTGACGTTGCTGATCGGGCCCGAGGGCGGCTTGTCGCCGGAAGAAGAAGACCGCGCGCGCCGCGCCGGTTTTATCGGCGTGTCATTGGGACCGCGCATTCTGCGAACGGAAACCGCCGGGCTGACCTGCCTGGCGACACTGAACGCCATCCTTGGCGGGTTTTGACCTAAAAGGAGTCAAACATGGGACTACTCGATAGCGTGCTGGGCGGTGTGCTCGGCCAACTGGGCGGTGGCCAGCACGGCGAACAGGCCGGAGGCGGCCTGAATCCCAAGATGATGATGGCGCTGGGCCTGCTGGCAATGATGGCGATGCGCCACAAGGGCCAAGAGGCAGACGGTGGTGTGGCGTCCGCGGGTGCGGATGCGGGCGCCGGTGGCCTGGGCGGTCTCGGTGGACTTGGCGGTGTGCTGGGCGGATTGCTCGGTGGCGCGGGCGGTGGCGCTGGCGGTGCCTCGGCCGCGGGTGGACTGGATCTCGGCTCGCTGCTCGGCGGCCTGCTTGGCGGTCAAGGCGGTGCAGGCGATTCGGCGCAGGCGATGGGCGCCGCCGCTGGCGGCATCGGCGCCTTGCGAGACGTCCTGGCGCAAGCGGGTCTGGGCCAACAGGTCGATTCGTGGATTGGCACAGGCGCGAACCAGGCCGTGAGCGCGTCGGATTTGTCCTCCGCGCTGGGCGGTACGGGTGCGCTCCAGTCGCTCGCGGAGAAAACCGGGCTGTCGGCCGACGACGTGGCTTCAAGCCTCAGCGAAGGCCTGCCCGAGCTGATCGACCGGCTGACGCCGCATGGAGCAGTACCGCCGGCTGCGTAACATCGGCACCGCAAACAAAAATGCCCGCTTTGACAGCGGGCATTTTCTTGACCGGAACACGGCGCCGATCGTGCGCCTGGAGCACCGCCAGATCCGTTCAGGCGAACGAGTAGAACACCCGGAACTGCACCTTGCGCTCGCCCCAGAACTCGGCGGCATCGCGGAACACGTCGAGCAGTACCTCGCGCGCTTCCTTGTCGAACTTCTGCGCGATCGGCAGGCCTTCCAGCACGATCACAAAGCCCGGTTGCGGTCCGGCCTTGTAAATCATGTCCGTCAGGCAATCGGACAATGCATCGAAGTTCTTGCCGAAATGCTTCGGGAAGGTGAATTCGGTGGCAATGCGATCGAGGATCTCGGCCTTGCTGGCGCAATCCGCGCAGTTCGCATAGAGGAAGTGCTGATTCAGTGCGGCGGCTGCCTGGGCCAGCTCCGGCACGCGGAACGCGCGGATCGACTGGACGATGTTTGGACGCACCGTCTTGAACAGGTTCATGGCTCCCTCATTGGTGCCGTTGTCATCGCAAGCCACCATGGCGGGCGCGCATGCGGGCGGAAGTCGATGCGGCAGATCCTGGCGCGGCATCATCAGCACATTGTCGTATAGGTTCTGGGCCTGATGGTGGGCCCTTTGCCAGCCATCTCCGGCGCCGCGCTCCTCGCGGGCGGCAAGGGCGTCGCCCAATCCGAAAATGTCAGTCATCATTTGGTTATCCGTTTGAAGCTGTTGTAGTGGTCTTCCGTGTAATAACAGTCGTTGGCGGCGCGTTGATCACCACCGCAAACGATCCGCTTGGCTCCCCGGTTCCGGCTATTGCTGTTCTTGACGGTGTACTCGCGGTAATACCCGCGAGATTGCTGTGGCAGGCTGCGCTCGTAGTTGCCAAAGCGCGAACCGTCCTTGTCATACGGGAACGGCCCACCGGCCTCGATACGCTCCAGCGTCTGCCGTGCCTCGTTGGGCAGTTGCTGTGCGGCGATGGTTCCCACCACCCCCTGCACATCGTCGGGCGCCTGCCTGGCCATGGCGCCTTGCGGCGCCAGGGTCAGCGCGATGGATACCGCCGCGCCCGCCAGCACGCGGCCCAGGCTTCGGGCCAGGCTCAGGGACTGCCAATGTGACTGCCGCTGCGACTGACTCGACAAAATCCGGGAACCCACGTTATCGAAAAGTTGGCGAAATGTTATTTGCGGGTCACTCCGACACCTGTTAATCACCCCTCGCAGGCCCGGCGCACGCTTCAGGCGAACGCCCGCATTCAAAGGCGTAAGGTTACGCGCATGTCCATCATTAATCAATCCCTGCGCCTTTGCCCGCCCGTTTTCTTCAATTGTTTCAACATGTTATCGATATGTGTGCGCATACTAACCTCGCAAGCAGCGAGATCATGCGGGCATGAAAAAAGCCGGGCGAGCCCGGCTTTTTTGGCACTGCATCAAGAAGGCTGAAACGCTTCGTCCGCTCAGACCTTGGCGGCCGCGTCCACGACCACCAGCGCGGTCATGTTGACGATACGGCGCACCGTTGCCGAAGGCGTCAGGATATGGACCGGCGCCTTCACGCCCAGCAGGATCGGACCGATCGCCACGTTGTTGCCAGCCGCCACCTTGAGCAGGTTGTATGAGATGTTGGCGGCATCAATGTTCGGGCACACGAGCAGATTGGCTTCGCCCTTGAGCGCGCTGTCCGGCACCAGCGAATCGCGCAGCTTTTCGTCGAGCGCGCTGTCGCCATGCATTTCGCCATCCACCTCGAGATCCGGCGCGCGGTCGCGCAGGATCTTCAGCGTGTCGCGCATCTTGCGTGCCGACGGCGCTTCCGACGTACCGAAGTTCGAGTGCGACAGCAGCCCCACCTTCGGCTCGATACCGAAACGCTTGAGCTCCTCCGCGGCCATGATCGTGATCTCGGCCAGTTGCTCGGCGGTGGGATCGACGTTGACGTGCGTGTCCACCAGGAAGATCTGGCGGCCGGGCAGAACCAGGCCGTTCATTGCGGCGTACACGCAATTGGTGCCGCCGATGACCTGGTCGATATAGCGCAGGTGGGCCGCGGTGGTGCTGACCGTACCGCAGATCATGCCGTCGGCCTCGCCCTTCTTGACCAGCATCGCGCCGATCAGCGTGGTACGGCGGCGCATTTCCAGCTTGGCGTACTGCGGCGTGATGCCTTCACGCGCCATCATGCGGTAGTACGCGTCCGAGTATTCGCGGAAGCGCTCGTCGTGCTCCGGGTTCACCACCGTGAAGTCCTCGCCCATGCGCAGGCGCAGGCCGAAACGCTCGATGCGGTGAGCCAGCACGGCCGGGCGGCCGATCAGGATCGGGTTGGCCAGCTTCTCGTCGACGATCACCTGCACCGCACGCAGCACGCGCTCTTCCTCGCCCTCGGCGAAGACGATGCGCTTCTTCTCCTTCTGCACCTTGCGGGCGGCCGCGTAGATCGGCTTCATCAGCGTACCCGAGTGGTACACGAACTGCTGCAATTGCAGGCGGTACGCGTCCATGTCCTCGATCGGGCGCGATGCCACGCCCGATTTGGCGGCGGCCTCGGCCACGGCCGGCGCGATCTTGACGATCAGGCGCGGATCGAACGGCTTCGGAATCAGGTATTCGGGGCCGAACGACAGGTCCTGGATGCCATAGGCCGACGCGACGATATCGCTCTGCTCCTGGCGCGCCAGCTCCGCCACCGCGTGTGCTGCGGCGATTTCCATTTCACGCGTGATCGTCGTGGCGCCGCAATCGAGCGCGCCACGGAAGATGAACGGGAAGCAAAGGACGTTGTTGACCTGGTTCGGATAGTCGGTGCGGCCCGTGGCGATCACGGCGTCCGGGCGGACTTCCTTGACCAGTTCCGGCATGATTTCCGGATTCGGGTTGGCCAGCGCCATCACCAGCGGCTTGTCGGCCATCTTCTGCACCATCTCGGGCTTCAGCACGCCCGCGGCGGACAAGCCCAGGAAAATGTCGGCGCCTTCGATGACCTCGGCCAGCTTGCGCTTGTCGGTCTTCTGCGAGAAGCGCGCTTTTTCCGGGTCCATCAGTTCGGTACGGCCTTCGTAGACCACGCCGGCCAGGTCCGTCACCCAGATGTTCTCGATGGGCAGGCCCAGGTCGACGAGCAGGTCCAGGCAGGCCAGCGCGGCGGCGCCGGCGCCCGAGGCCACCAGCTTGACCTTCGAGATGTCCTTGCCCACCACGTTCATGCCGTTGATCACGGCGGCGCCCACGACAATCGCGGTACCGTGCTGGTCATCGTGGAAGACGGGGATCTTCATCCGCTCGCGCAGCTTGCGCTCCACGTAGAAGCACTCCGGCGCCTTGATGTCCTCGAGGTTGATGCCGCCGAACGTCGGCTCGAGCGAGGCGATGATGTCGACCAGCTTCTCGGGGTCTTTCTCGTCGACTTCGATATCGAACACATCGATGCCGGCGAACTTCTTGAACAGGCCGGCCTTGCCTTCCATCACCGGCTTCGACGCGGCCGCGCCGATATCGCCCAGACCCAGCACGGCGGTGCCGTTGGTGATCACGGCCACGAGGTTGCCACGCGCGGTGTAGCGGAACGAATTGGCCTGGTTGGCCACGATTTCCTCACACGCTGCCGCCACACCCGGCGAATAGGCCAGCGCCAGGTCGCGCTGGTTCGACAGCGGCTTGGTCGGGGTGACCGAGATCTTTCCGGGGGTGGGAAACTCGTGGTACTCGAGCGCGGCCTTGCGCAGCGCCTCACGCTGCTGCTGTTTCAGATCGTCTTGGGACGGGGACTGCTGAGGGCTTGTCATCTGCGCATCTTCCGATCGGTGGAGCCGCACTGAATAACGCTGGCGATTGAGCGCGGGCCGGCTCCACGAACCCGCTGTCTCCGCTGTAGGCGCTTTTGGAAGTGTGCATTTTATATTGTGAAATACTATTTCACAATAAGCCTTTTGCTTGGGGCACCTTTGCGTTTCGGTACAATATGCCCCATGCCGATGGGCTTTACCAGCCGAGTCTCCAGCGGAATTTCCGCGGCATGTTTCCTCCCAGGTTCCCCGCCCCGTCATGCCCCAATCCTCCCCCGCGCTTTCCGAGTTTGACCTGATCCGACGCTATTTCACGCGCCCGGTCCATAAGGCCGCGCTGGGCGTGGGTGATGACTGCGCGCTGATCGAGGCGCGGCCGGGCCACCAGCTCGCCATCAGCACCGACATGCTGGTCAGCGGTCGGCACTTTTTCCCGGACGTTTCACCGCGCGCGCTGGGCCACAAGGCCCTGGCCGTGAACCTGTCCGATCTGGCGGCAATGGGCGCCGAACCCCGCGCATTCACGCTGGCGCTGGCGCTGCCCGAGGCGGATGCCGGCTGGCTTGCCGAATTCGCGGCCGGCATGTTGGCGCTGGCCGACGACCACGGCTGCGAACTGATCGGCGGCGACACGACCAAGGGTCCGCTGACGCTGTCGATCACGGTGTTCGGCGACGTGCCCCCGCGTCAGGCGCTGCGGCGCGACGCGGCGCGCCCCGGCGACGATATCTGGATCTCCGGCACGCTCGGGGACGCGCGCCTGGCCTTGGGCGACTGCCGCGGCGAATGGCTGCTGCCCGAGCCAGACTTCACGCTGATCCGTCCCCGGATGGAAACGCCGACGCCCCGCGTGGCACTGGGACTGGCGTTACGTGGCGTGGCCCATGCGGCACTCGACATTTCGGATGGGCTGATCGGCGATCTCGGCCATATCCTCGAACGCTCATCGGTCGGCGCGATTGTCGACGTCGATGCGTTGCCGCGCTCGGAGATTCTTGGCGCCCAGCCGGAAGAATGCCAACGCGCCTGCGTGCTGGCCGGTGGCGACGACTACGAACTCTGTTTCACGGCGCCGGTGGGCGCGCGCGAAACCATTGCCAGCATCGCGCGCCAGCTTCGCCTGCCGCTCACGCATGTCGGATCCATCACACCGGAGGCGGGCCTGCGCCTGGTGGATCGCGAAGGCAATCCCTACGTGTTCAAGGGCGCCTCGTTCGATCATTTCGCCGCGCCCTGACACGCGGCACGCAACCCATGTCATGATCCCCCATGCGCGCGGGAGAAATATCTGAAAGTGCGCCCTGAAACCTATAAGACTGACGAGCCAATCCTTGATGTCCGCCTATCCCCCCGGGGCCGCGCCGAGCGACCCCGTTGACCCCGTCACGCTGGAAGCCGGCCAGACCACCAAGGTCACGCGGCCGACCGGCCGGTTCATGCTGGGCCACCCGGCCCGCCTGATTGCGCTTGGATTCGGCTCTGGCCTGTCGCCGGTCAGCCCCGGCACCGTCGGCACGCTGCTCGGCTGGCTGTCGTTCATCGTGATCTCGAAGTGGATCGATCCGACCACCTGGCTGTGGATCATCGCTGGCGGCTTCGTGATCGGCATCTGGGCCTGCCTGCGCACGGCACGCGACATGGGCGTGTATGACCACGGCAGCATGGTCTGGGACGAGATCGTTGCGTTCTGGCTGGTGTTGCTATTCGTGATGCCAACGGGCTTCTGGGGCCAGTTCGCCGCGTTCGTGTGGTTCCGGTTCTTCGACATCGTCAAGCCGGCACCGATCCGCTACTACGATCGCACGCTCAAGGGCCCGGGATTTACCGGCGCCTTCGGCGTGATGTTCGATGACATCTTCGCGGCGTTCTACACGCTGCTCGTGTTCGCCTTGTGGCGTTCGATCTGACACGCAGAAACACCGAAACACCCCGGGAATTTCAGGAACCGCCGTTATGTCTGTCAGCCGACTGCTCGACCAGCTTGCCATCCAGGCCGGCGCCGCTCTATCGGAAAACTCGCTCATGCTTGCCACCGCAGAGTCCTGCACCGGCGGGCTAGTCGCTGCCGCGATCACGGATGTTTCTGGGTCTTCGGGATGGTTCGAGCGCGGCTTCGTGACCTATTCGAACGAAGCCAAGACGACGATGATCGGGGTGCCGGCCAAACTGATCCGGGACCATGGCGCGGTCAGCGAGGAAGTGGCGCGGGCGATGGCTGAAGGCGCGCTGCTGAACAGCCGCGCCCAGGTATCGCTGGCCATCACCGGGGTAGCCGGCCCGGGCGGCGGCACCCCCGAGAAACCGGTCGGCATGGTCTGCTTCGGTTGGAGCAACCGCATCACCACGCATACGGAAACGCAGCGCTTCAAGGGTGACCGCGCCCAGATCCGCCGCCAGGCTGCCGAGCACGCGATGCGCGGCCTGCTGGAACTGATTCGCAACGAAGCCTGAATCTGCTCCCCTCTCCCACGACTGGGAAAGGGAGAACCCTTCACGCAGATCAGCCGTGACGATAGCGATTGATCGTCTCGCGCGTCTGCAACGCCACGTTTCGCGCTGCCAGCGCAAAGTCCTTCTCGCGGCTGGCGTACAGGATGGCACGCGACGAATTGATCATCATGCCCGTGCCGTCGGCCGTGCGGCCGGCCTTGACCGTGGCCTCGATGTCGCCGCCCTGGGCGCCGATGCCCGGAATCAGCAGTGGCATGTCGCCGACGATCTGCCGGACCTTGGCGATCTCGTTCGGGAACGTCGCGCCCACCACCAGACCCATCTGCCCGTTGGTGTTCCAGCGTTCGCGCGCGGCTTCGGCCACCACCTGGTACAGCGGCTTGCCGTCGACCTGCAGGAACTGCACGTCAGACCCACCGGGATTCGACGTGCGGCACAGCACGATCACGCCCTTGCCCGGATACGCCAGATACGGCGACATCGAATCGAAGCCCATGTACGGGCTGACGGTCACGGCATCGGCCTTGTAGCGTTCGAAGGCCTCGACTGCATAGTGCTCCGCCGTGGAGCCGATATCGCCGCGCTTCGCATCGAGGATCACGGGGACGCCGGGGTGCGCGTCGTGGATGTACTCGACCAGCTGTTCGAGTTGGTCTTCGGCGCGCTGCGAGTGGAAATAGGCGATCTGCGGCTTGAACGCGCAGACCAGGTCGGCCGTGGCATCGACGATTTCGCGGCAGAACGAGAAAATCGCGCCGCCCGTACCGGTCATGGACAGCGGCAGCTTGGCCGGGTCGGGATCAAGCCCGACGCACAGCAGGGAATCGTTACGCTGCCACGCGGCGGACAGCTGCTCGGTAAAAGTCATGGGATGCTCGGAATTCGGGTGAAGCCGGCGGCCCGGCTGTGAACCAGTGTCTACACAGCATAACGCGGGCAGGTGCCGACCGGTTGGCTGCAACGGCACCCGGACAGGTTCCGCACTGCAGCATATGGGACGTTGGCGGCAATTTTACCTGTTGGCGTGATATTGTTTGCAGCTTCCGCTTAAAAAGAGCGACGGCGACACCTGGGTTGCAGGGCGTCCGCACGCCGCCTGTCTCCCGATTCATGAAACTCGACCGCCGCGGTCTCATCCTCCTCGTCATCCTGACCCTCGCCTGGGGCATCAACTGGCCGATCATGAAGCTGGGCGTGGCGCACTTTCCCGCCATGGGTTTCCGGCTGCTGTGCATGGCCGGCGGGCTGGTGGCGCTGGGGCTGGCGCTGACGTTCCGGGGCGACTCCCTGCGCGTGCCGCGCGCGGCGTGGGGCACGGTACTGAAGCTGGCGATCCCGAACATGGTGATCTGGCATCTGTTCGCCATCTGCGCGGTCAAGATGCTGTCATCGGGCCGTGCGGCGATTCTCGGCTACACCATGCCGATCTGGGCCGTGGTCTGGGGCCTGGTGATCTTTCGTGACCGTATTGCCTTGTCGGCCTGGATCGGTATTGGCTGCGCGCTGGCCGGCACGGTCCTGCTGCTTTCGGGCGAGATTGCCGCGCTGACCGGCAGCCCGGCCGGCACGCTGCTGATGCTGGTAGCCGCTGCCGGCTGGGGTTTTGGCACCCAGCTCATGAAGCGCACCCACACCGACGTGCCGATCGGCGCCATGACGTTCTGGATGCTCGCCATCACCCTGCCATTCCTCGGTGCGGGCACGCTGCTGTTCGAGAGCGGCTGGCGCATGCCGACCGCGATCGAATGGGGCGCCATCGCCTACAACGCGGTGGTGGTCTTCGCGTACTGCCATTTGGTCTGGTTCGCGCTGGCGCGCAGCCTGCCGCCGGTGGTCTCGAGCCTGTCGATCATGTTCATTCCCGTGGTAGGCGTGTTCTCCGGGATGTGGTTTCTCGGCGAAACGCCCCACTGGCAGGACTACGTGGCCATCGTGCTGATGTTCGCGGCGCTGTCCTCGGTCATGCTGGCGCCGCTGTTGCGCCGACGCATGTGAACCGGCTTGTGAGCAGCAACGCCGCCGAGATTTCACTTAACAAGCCACCCCGCGTTGGGCTACACTCGCGGCCATCAGAATCCCGGAGAAAGTACGTGGGCAGTAGCATCGGGTGTTCGAGTTGCCGCGACAAAGTTGCGACACCGTCGAATGCCATGTCACTGCGGGCTGCGTAACGTCGATCCGTGTGGGGCACAGTCCCCGCCCTTCGCCGTCCTTGCCCGCAGACACCTGCGGGTGAGTGTCTTTCCGTTTCCCCCAGCGGCCGCCGCACCGGCTGCCGTGTCGCGTTTCGGATCCTCCCTCCCCCGGCTTGCCAGCCAAATCCAGGCAAATCGCAGGCAAACGCCATCGCGTAGCGGCCCTTGAGTCGCAGCGCGATCACGCTTGCCCGGCCGCGCCATGATCAGATTGCTGGTGAGCCTTGCCTGCGCCTGTCTCCGACGTAGACCCAGCGCAATCGGCAGCACCATCGGGATGCATCGACGCATCCTGGCGGCGCCGCCAAGTAACAAGGAATCCAAGGGATGATCAATCTGTTCGTCCTGCAGAAAGGCCGGCTTGCCCAGGAGCAGGTCGACGAGCGCAACGAGCTGCTGCAGCACAAGCCCATCTGGATCGACGTGGTAAGCCCCGACGACGAGGAACTCGCGTGGATCAAGGAAGCCTATGGCGTGGTCCTGCCCGAACTCGAGGACTTGGGCGACCTGGAAGCCTCGGCACGATATTTCGAGGGCGAGGACGAGAACATCCACATCCGCACGGACTTCCTGCTGGCCGAGGACGACGCCTCACGCAACGTCCGCGTGGCCTTTGTGCTCACGCGCGACGTCCTGTTTTCCATCCACGATGAAGACCTGCCCGTGTTCCGGCTGGTGCGGCTGCGCGCCCGGATGCGTCCGGGATCGGTGCGCAACGCCAAGGACGTGCTGATGGACCTCTACGCGACTGACGCCGAGTATTCGGCCGATTCGATCGAGGAGATCTACGAACGCCTGGAGGAAGCCAGCCGCCGCGTGCTGGCCGAGAACGTGACCGATGCCGCCGCCGCCGACGTGCTGGAAACCATCGCGCGCGAGGAAGACTTGAACGGCCGCATCCGCCGCAACGTCATGGATACGCGCCGCGCGGTGTCTTTCCTGATGCGCAGCCAGCTGCTGTCGGCCGAACAGCAGGACGAAGCGCGCCAGATCCTGCGCGATATCGACTCGATCGAGAACCACACCGCGTTCCTGTTCGACAAGATCAACTTCCTGATGGATGCCACGGTCGGTTTCATCAACATCAACCAGAACAAGATCATCAAGCTGTTCTCGGTGGTGTCGGTAGCACTGATGCCGCCCACGCTGATCGCCAGCATCTACGGCATGAACTTCAAGGTGATGCCCGAGCTCGACTGGGCCGCCGGCTATCCATGGGCGATCGCGCTGATGGCGGTGTCCGCGGCGATTCCGCTGGTGTATTTCCGCAGGAAGGGCTGGCTGAGCTGAGGGTCTTCTGATCCCCTCTCCCACAAGCATGAGAGGGGGAACCGCCTTAGTCCGGCAACGTTGCCGCGCCCATCCGCCTGGCGATGATCGACGCCTTGACGCGGAAGTTCACATGCACGTTGGCGCAGTACTGCTTCTTGTCGAAGCACTTGGGCGCCGGTAGCGCGGCCGCCAGCCGGGCGGCCTGCCCCACGCTGAGCTTCGAAGCCGAGGTATGGAAGTAGTGCTGCGCGGCAGCCTCGACGCCGAACACGCCTTCGCCCCACTCCACCGAATTCAGGTAAATCTCGAAGATGCGCTGCTTGTCGAGCCACAGCTCCAGCATCCACGTGATGGCCAGTTCCTGGCCCTTGCGCAGATAGTTCTGCTCCGAGGACAGGAACAGGTTCTTGGCCAGCTGCTGCGTGATGGTGGAACCGCCGCGCACGATGCGCCCACGCTGCTTGTTGCGTTCCCAGGCATCGAGCATCGCATCGAGTTCGTAGCCGGGATGATTGACGAAGTCGGCATCCTCGCTGGCGATCACGGCGCGCTTGATGTTGCGCGAGATATCGTCGTAGCGCACCCATTGCCGCTGCACCGGGCAGCTCCAGAAATTGAAGCCGCACAGCCGCCAGCGCTCGGCACGCATGAACGTGGTGGACGACGGATTGACGACCTGCCAGGCAGCGATCTGCAGGAAGAAATAGACCTGCATCGCCACCACGCCAACGATCAGGCAGCCGGCCAGATAGGCCAGCCAGCGCAACGGGTTCGCCCCGCCGGCGCTACTTGCCGACGATCGTGGTGACGATCTGGCGGATGCGCGGGCCACGCTGCGTCAACGCCGCCTTAGCGGGCGGCTTCGGCCTGCAGCGCCGCGCGCAGCTCGGCCAGCACGGGGGCGGTGCTGGGCCGCACGCCGCGCCAGTTGTAGAAGGCTTCGGCGGCCTGTTCGACCAGCATGCCGAGCCCATCCGCCGTGCGCGCGCCGCATTTGGCCGCGTAGGCCAGGAACACCGTCGGCTGCGCGCCGTACATCATGTCGTACACCAGCACGCCTTCGCCGAGCAGGTGCTCGGGCACGGGCGGCACTTCGCCTTGCAGGCTGCTGGACGACGCATTGATCACCACATCGCAGCGCTCGTCCTCGGACAGCGCATCGAGCGCGTCGAGGCCACCGGCCCACAGCTCCACGTTGTACTGGTCCGCCGCTTCCACGAATTCCTCGACCATGTCGCTGGCGCGCGAGGCGGTCCGGTTGGCCACCACGATGCGCGCCGGACGGCATTCGATCAGCGGCAGCATCGCGCCCATCGCGGCGCCACCGGCGCCAAGCACCAGAATGCGCTTGTCTTCGAGCAGCACATCAAGGTTGTCCTGGATGTCACGCACCAGCCCGATGCCGTCGGTGTTGTCGCCATGGATCAGTCCGTCCTCGATCCACATCGTGTTGACGGCGCCGGCAGCCTCGGCACGCGGCGTGAGGCGATCGGCCAGGTCATACGCTTCGAGCTTGAACGGCACGGTTACGTTGAAGCCATGGCCTCCGCCGGCCAGGAATTCGCGCATCGTATCTGCGAACGCATCGAGCGGGGCTTCGAGCCGGTCATACTGCACCGCCTCGCCGGTCTGGCGCGCGAAGGCGGCATGGATCGCCGGCGAGCGGCTGTGCGAAATCGGATTGCCCACCACCACGTAGCGGTCGACGCTATCGGCACGTTCGGCGGTGTTGGGCTGGGAATTCTGGTCTGCGGTCATCAGCGGCCTTGCAGGCGGACATCGAGCCCGCTGCGGGTGAACTTGAAAGTGGAAACGACTTCGAGGATATCCTGCTTCGCCTGCATCTCCGCCGTGAACGCCCCGAACGGCGCGGCCGCACGCACAATGGCCACGGCCTGGCGGTCGAGCGCCGGGTCGCCGGAGCTCTTGGCCACGTCGATGGCCTCGACGTTGTAGCCGTCGCGGTTGTAGCCAAGCTTGCCCTGGCGATTCACGTTGATCACGAGGATCAGTTGCCCATAGATCGGCTTGCCGTTGCGCTGCGGGAAATCGCTCGTACCCCGCGTCTCGATCTTGCGGCGCAGGCGGTCGTAATACTGTGCGTAGTCAACGCCCTGCGCGCTGGTCGCGGTCAGCTGCATCCGCTTCGGGCGCTTGGCGTAGTGCTCGAGATTGCGGCCGATCTCGGCTTCGAGCCGGGCCATTTCATCGTTTGACGTGCGGTCGTCCTGGCCGCGCGTGGGCTGGTCGGAGCGCTGCTCGCCTGGCTTGACCGGCTGGCTGCGCACAGCGGGCGCCGCCTCGCGCGATTGCGTCATCAGCCGGCGCTGCTCTTCCTCGAGTTGCTCGACGCGCCGCTGCGTCATCTTGATGAGGTCGCCCTCCTTCGATTCGGTCTGCGCGGGCAGCGGCGTGGTAGCGCGCTGGGCGTCGTGCTCGCCGCCACCGTCGAGATTGGCCTGCGCCAGCACGGTCGGATTGCGCGGCTTCACCGCCGATTTCGAATTGACCAGCACGACGTCGAGCTGCGGGTCGGAACGCTTGATCTCGAACACCTCGGGCGCTGCAACCCGCACCATCAGCAACAGGGCGTGCACGGCCACGGAGATGGCCAGGGCCTTGGTCAGCGTGCTGCTGGATTGCCACCATTCGCGCGGATGGCGCGGGAGACGGGGAGCAGGAAGGACGGCGTTCACGATTGGGATGGGCGGACGGCGGCGAGAAACGATCGAAACGCCGGCCACCCCACTATCGGGGGGCGGCCGGAACAGGCTTCGATTGTAAGGGAGTCGACCCGTTTACCGAAGACTCAACGAAGACTCAGGCAGCCGGATTGGCGCCAGTGTCGCGTGGCGCAGACGGCTCGTCGTCCTGATCGCCCTCAGAAGCCTCGGAATCGGCATCCTCCGGCGCCGCATCGGCCCCTTCCGCCGCGCCTTCCGCAGCGTCTTCAGCCGCTTCCTCGGCGGCGGCATCGGCGGCCGCTTCCGCGGAAGCCTCGTCCAGCTCCTCGTCGGTGTCGAGATCCTCATCGGGCATCGCGCCCTCGCCGGCAAAGACTTCCAGCACCCGGCACGACACCTCGAGCGAGATTTCGTCCGTCGTGGCGATCTCCAGCAGCACCTGCGTACCACGCACCGCCTGCATCAACTCCGGCACACGGGTGACCAGCGGGATGTCGGTAAAGCGCACCGCGCCATCCTTGAGCACCGTGGCCATCATCCGGTCACGATTCTCCTGCTTGAGCCAGCGCAGGCACCAGTAACGCTCCATGGTCGACTGGTGGTCGGCGTAGGCCGCATAGGTCCCTTCGAAGTCAGCCACGGCCGCCAGCAGGTCGGCGTCCTTGGGCTTGAACGGCGCAACGAGCTTGGCGGTCACGCCATGCTGGGCCACGGCCATGATCTGCCATTGATTGACCAGGTCGACGTAGCGGCGCAGCGGCGACGTGCTCCACGCATACTGCGCGACGCCCAGGCCCTCGTGCGGCGCGGGGTACGTCTGCATCCGCGTGCGGTGCATCCCCCACGCCTTCTGCGTGCGGTAGATGCCCGGCACGCCGTGGTCCGCCAGCAGCTTGCCCCACGTGCTGTTGGCCAGAATCATCAACTCGGCCACGATCTGGTCCAGCGGCGAGCCACGGCGGCGCTGCTCGATACGCACGCGCTCGCCGCCGCCCTCGATCTGATCGATGTAGAAATTGAAATCGGCGCGGTTGTGCGCCTCCGGGCGCAGGCCGCTGGCAAGACGCGCGCGCTGGCGCTCGTCGTGCAAGTGGTTGGCCAGCCGGTACAGCTCGGTCAGTTCATCGCGGAACGGATAGTCGCCCGTGCCCGCGGCCAGCGCAGCTTCCGTCACGATGTCGTCGAGCAGGTTGTGCCGCAGGTTCGCGGCAATCGGCACCAGCTCGGCGCGCGTCTCGCTGCCGACGATGGTCAAGCCATCCACGCCGTTCGGGTCGATCGTCACGTAAAGCGACAGCGCCGGGCAAGTGCGGCCTTCCTGCAGCGTGTAGCGGTCCACTACGCTGTCGGGCAGCATCGTGATCTTGTCGCCGGGGAAGTAGACGGTGGACAGTCGATGGCGCGCGATGGCGTCGAGCGGCTCGCTGCGGCGGATGCCGAGCCCCGGCGCGGCAATATGGATCCCCACGCGCAGCTTGCCATCGCCCAGTCGCGTCACGGACAGCGCATCGTCGATCTCGGTCGTCGTAACGTCGTCGATCGAGAACGCCTGCACATCGGCCACGGGCAGATCGGTGGGCGGCTCCGGCACATCGACATCGGGGAAACCAGTGCCCTTCGGGAAACAATCGGCCAGGAACTTGGCCTCATGCAGCGCGCGCGGGCTTTCCACGCCGCCAACCGCCACCATCAGCCGCATCGGCGTCATGCCGAGCGCTGTGCAGGCGGCATCCATTGCCTTGTATTCGAGACTGTTCTTGTCAGGCTTGAACAGCAGTTGCAGCGCCTTGCCGCGGAACGCTTCGGGCAGGGTCAGCGCCTTGAGTTGCTCCTCGTACTCGCCCTGCACCAGCGCCTGCTGCTTCTTGCGTTCCACCGCGGCCAGCGCGGCCTTGAGCTGGTCTTCCGGCGCGCGCATGTAGCGGCCCCGTCCCTTGCGGCGGAAATAGATCGGATTGCCATGCAGCGCCATCGCCAGCGCGGCCTGCTGCACCGGGCCCGCGTCGGCGCCATAGTATTCGGCGGCCAGTTCGGCAAAGCCGAATTCCTCGGCCGGCGCGCATTCCCAGAGGAAGTCGAGATCGATCTCGGCGATCATGTCGCCGGTCTGCCGCACCATCTCAATTGCCGACGGTTGGGCGAACTGCAGCAGCACATCCTTGGCCTTGACCTTGGTGCGCTTGCCCGCAGGCAACTCGACCTGGTAGGCCTCGCCCTGCTGGGCGAGCACGGTGCCGGCGCGGATTTCGCCGCCTTCTTCGAACAGCAACTGCATTGGATTGGACTTTCAGAAGTGCCGGGCAAGGCACGAGGAATGCCCGGACGGATACTCGACCGGGGATGATACCGCACCCCGCCGCCGCGGCCGCCGTGGCCGCACCGGACGGGGTGCTTCAGGTCAATGCGATTTCGGAGTCAGATTACAGCGACATGCCGCCGCTGGCTTCGATCGTCGTGCCATTGACGTAGCTGGCGTCGTCGCTGGCCAGGAACGTGTAGATCGCGGCAATCTCCGACGGCTCGGCCAGGCGGCGCATCCAGCAATGTTCCTTCATGCCATCGAGCACCTTCTCAGGCACGGTCTGCAGGATCTCGGTATTGACGAAGCCCGGGCATACCGCATTCACGCGCACGCCCTTCGGACCCAGCTCGCGCGCCCAGGTCTTGGTGAAGCCGATCACGCCGAACTTGGAAGCCGCGTAATTGGTCTGGCCGAAGTTGCCATACAGGCCAACCACGCTCGATGCATTCAGGATCACGCCGCTGCCCTGCTCGGACATGATGCTGGCCACGGCCTGTGAGCAGTTGAACACGCCCTTCAGGTTGACGTCGATGACCGCATCGAACTGTGCCTCGGTCATCTTGGCGAGGCGTGCGTCCTTGGTGATGCCGGCGTTGTTGACGAGAACATCGATGCGACCGTGGCGGGCCAGCGTGGCTGCCACCATGGCATCGACCTCGTCGCGGCGCGTGACGTCGACCTTGTGCGCCTCGACCTGCGCGCCCTTGGCGGCCAGCCGCTCGGCGGCCTCGCGCACGCGCGCCTCCTGCACATCGCACATGATGAGCTTCGCGCCTTCGGCGGCGAAACGTTCGGCGGTGGCAAAACCGATGCCGGCGGCGGCGCCGGTGATGATCGCTACGCGTCCCTGCAATTTCATGATTCGGGTCTCTCTTCCTGCTTGGATGGTGTGTGATGTGTGTCGATACGGCGGGGCAGTCTGGTGCCGCCCGCGCCGGTGTTCTCAGGCGCTGCCCGTGTCAGCAGGTCCGGCAAGAAGACCTCCGTCACGAGCATGGCGCCGCCGCCACGCCGGAACACCGACCGCCGCGCGGGCAACATCGGCTCCGACGACAGCGCCGGCAATACCCGCTGCAGCGCCTGACGCAGCGGGTGGCACGGGGTCAGCCGTGCAAACTGGAATGGGTCGCGCCGCACGCGCGGATCGACGAACAGCGCGCCGCCGAGCGGCCGGTTGCCCAGCCCGCGCAAGAACGGCCAGTCGCGCCGCGCGTACCGGGGGTCGACGATCGTGTGAGCGAATACGGCTGGCGTCTCGTCGCAGATCAGCAGCACTTCGCGCGTGATGGCCGGCAGCGGACGGATCAGGCCGAGCGCCCGCCATTCATCGGCGAACGGCAACTGCGGCGCCTGCGCCAGTCGCCGCACGCGAAAGGCGGCGGACGCCGACATCAGCCGAGCCGTCAGCGAGCCTTCGCCAGTGATCCAGCGGCGCTGGTTCAGCGGAATCGACGCGTCATACGGCAGATGCGCGTGCCATGCCGCACGCAGCTTTTGCATCCCTGTTACGCCACTCATGCCACGGTCTTTCCGTTAGGGGTATAGCCACAGAAAGCCAGTACGTCGTCGACGTATTCCTCGAACTCGCTGATGCCGTGATCGCTGCCCTCGATGACCCGGATGTGCGCGCCCGGACAGGCCGCGATCATCTCGCGATAGTCGAGCACTTCGTCGCCAGTGGCGGCCAGCAGGTAGTAGCGCTCGGGTCTGGTGATCGCGTCCACCCGCAGGTCCAGCAGTTCCTGCAGGTGCTTGCGTTCGACCACCACCGAGCCGCCGCCGTGATAAAGCGGCTGCTCGCCCAGATAGCGCTCCAGATCGGTCCACGGGTGAATCGCCGGATTCAGCAGCACGGCGCGGCAGCCGTGCTTTTCCGCCAGCCAGCGCGCGTAGAACCCACCCAGCGACGAACCGATGATGGCGATGTCGGTTTCGCCGCCGGCTCGCGCGCCACGGATCGCGGCTTCAGCCTGGGCAATCGCCAGCGAGGGCGAGACATTGAGCATCGGACAGGCAAAATACTTCTCCACGCCCCAGGCGCGCATCCGGTCCTGCACGACCCGCGACTTGAACGACTGCGGCGAGGAACGGAAACCGTGCAGGTACAGCAGCATGTGGATTCCCGGTCAGGACTTCGCGCCGAGCGCGTCGAGCAGTTTCTGGTGTACCCCGCCGAAACCGCCGTTGCTCATCACGAGCACCTGGTCGCCGGGCTGGGCGGCCGCGCGCACGGCTTGCACCAGCGTGCCGAGGTCCTGGAACGCCGCGGCCTTCTTGCCGAGGGGGGCCAGCGCTTCGGCCAGGTTCCAGCCCAGCGCGTCCTTGCCCGAGGGCGCGCCATATCCGAACACAAGGTCAGCCTCGCGCAGGCTGGCCGGCAATTGGGCAGCCATCACGCCAAGCTTCATGGTGTTCGAACGCGGCTCCAGTACGGCGAGGATGCGTGCGTCCCCCACCCGGCGGCGCAGCCCGTCGACCGTGGTCTGGATGGCCGTGGGATGGTGCGCGAAGTCGTCGTAGACCGTCACGCCACCCGCCACGCCGCGTACTTCCATCCGGCGCTTGACGTTGGAGAAACGGCCAAGCGACTCGATCGCCTGCGCCGGCGGCACGCCCACGTGGCGCGCGGCTGCAATCGCGGCGATGGCGTTCAGGCGGTTGTGGGTACCCTGAAGGTCCCAGACCAGCGTGCCTTGCAGCGCCTCGCGGAACCAGATGTCGAAGGCATCCTTGCCCTCCGGCGCGGTGGTCTTCGGATCGGTCTCGCTCCAGTCGCCCACGCCGAACTGCTCCACCTCGCTCCAGCAGCCGCGCTCCAGCACGCGTGCCAGTGCGGGCTCCTGGCCGTTGACGACCAGTCGCCCCTCGCCCGGCACAGTGCGCACCAGATGATGGAATTGGGTCTCGATCGCGGTCAGATCCGGGAAGATGTCGGCGTGATCGTACTCAAGGTTGTTGAGGATCGCCGTACGCGGACGGTAGTGGACGAACTTGCTACGCTTGTCGAAGAACGCGGTGTCGTACTCGTCGGCCTCGATAACGAAGAAGTCCGATTCCGTCAGGCGCGCCGAAATGCCGAAGTTCTGCGGCACCCCGCCCACCAGAAAGCCCGGGTTGTAGCCGGCGTCTTCCAGAATCCACGCCAGCATCGACGTGGTCGTGGTCTTGCCATGCGTGCCAGCCACGGCCAGCGTCCACTTGCCGTTGAGCACGTGCTCGCCGAGCCATTGCGGCCCCGAAACGTACGGCAGGTTGCGGTTCAGGATCGCTTCCATCAGCGGATTGCCGCGCGAGACCACATTGCCGATCACGAACAGGTCCGGCTTCAGCGAAAGCTGGTCGGGGTCGAACCCCTCGATCAGGTCGATGCCCTGGGCTTCGAGCTGGGTGCTCATGGGCGGATAGACATTGGCGTCGCAGCCAGTCACGCGGTGCCCCGCCTGGCGGGCCAGGACAGCCAGGCCGCCCATGAACGTACCGCAGATGCCAAGGATATGAATATGCATGGAAGCTCGGGAAAATGCATGGGGCCGCGCCGGGCGCGATGCGTGGCGCGGCAACTGAACAAGGTCCCGATTGTACCGCGTGGGTCGAAGGGCCCGACTGCGTCCGCGCGGGTATCATCGCAGCATGTCCCGACGTATGCCTTCCGACCCCATCCGTCTGCGCGAGGAAATCGCCCAGGCCGCAGCCCGCATGATCGCCGAAGATGGCGCCGACTACGCCACGGCCAAACGCAAGGCCGCCCGCCAGATCCTGGGCGACGCGCGCGTGGCCGGCGAATGGCTGCCTGACAACGAGATGATCGAGGATGAGGTGCGCGCCTACCAGGCGCTGTTCCACGGCGACCACCAGCCGCGCATCCTGGCGCTGATGCGCCAGTTGGCACTGCTGGCGATGGACGACCTGGCCGCATTTCGCCCCTATCTGGTGGGCGCGGTGCTAAACGGCACGGCCACCGAGCACTCGGACGTCTATATACAGTGCTTCTGCGACAGCCCCAAGGATGTGGCGCTGCACCTGCTCAATGCCGGCGTGGATTTCGACACCAGCGAAAGCCGGCACTTTGCCGGCCGTGGGGATGTCGAAACGCTCAGCTTTCTGTGGCGTGGCCAGTGGCCGGCCACTCGCGAGGCCCGCGCCCTCGCAGGAGAAGTCCGCGCCACATTGGGTGCCCCAGTCGGAATTCACCTCGCGCTGTATGATGCCGACGATGCACGCGGCGCGGTCAAGGCCGACGCTTCCGGGCGTGTGGCCCGCGCCGATGCCGACGCCGTACGCGCGCTCATTGCCTCGACCGACACCGGGGAATGAGCATCCGGCCCCGGTGTCAGCCCTGGCCTATCGCCTCAATCGCCCGTTATCTAATTAGAACTGTCCTCTTCGCCGCCCGAACATGACCGCATCTGCTCCCACCCGCCGTTCGCCCTTTGTCTTGTGGATCATCATCGCCATCGTCGCAGCGGCCGCCGGCGCGCTGGTGGCCCACTTCGCTCTGGCGCCGAAGGCCGTTTCGGATCAGGCAGTGGAAACGCTGTTCCATACCAAGATGCCGGACCCGGCTGGTGCGGAAGTCGATTTGTCGAAGTTCCGCGGCAAGACTCTGGTGGTCAATTTCTGGGCGCCCTGGTGCGGTCCCTGCGTCGAGGAAATGCCCGAGCTGACCGCGCTGCACGGCGAATATGCCCCCCGCAACGTCGAATTCGTTGGCATCGGTATCGATTCGGCCAGCAATATCCAGGATTTTCTGAAAAAGGTACCGGTGGCGTACCCGCTCACGGTGGCAGGCTTTGCCGGCACGGAACTGTCCCGGACCTTTGGCAACACCCAGGGCGGGCTGCCGTTCACGGTCGTCATCACACCTGACGGCACTGTGAAGTACCGCAAGATGGGCCGCGTGCATGCCGACGAACTCCGCGCGGTACTGCCTGGGGCTTGATCCCGCGCAAGGCCAAACCCGCCGAATTTCATCGATCTGAAGCCGAACGTTCATCAATTGACCGCGAACGTGCGGACAAACCCTCAGCCGACAACGGTTTATGCCTCAAAAGGCACTCGGCGACTGAGATATGACCCTGGATCGACATTTCGCCTTGTATCCCGCGCTAGACAAATCCCTCTAAGCTACGGTAATCTCCGCGCAATTTCGTTGAACTGGTCGAGCCGCCGTGTCTTCTACTCCTGCCGTCAGCCGCCCCGTCCGTTACCGCAAGGTGCTGGTTCTGCATGGTCCGAACCTCAATTTGCTCGGGACGCGCGAGCCGCAGACGTACGGGCACACGACGCTGGACGATATCAACGAAGCGCTGACCAAGCGCGCGGCCGAAGCGGGCATCGGGCTGGATACGTTCCAGTCGAATCACGAGGGAGCCCTCGTGGACCGCATTCAGGCAGCGCGTGGCGAGGGGGTGGACTTCATCATCATCAATCCGGCGGCCTATACCCATACGAGTGTGGCCATGCGCGATGCGCTTGCCGGCGTGGCCATTCCCTTCGTCGAGGTGCATCTGTCCAATGTGCATCGCCGCGAGCCGTTCCGTCATCACTCCTATTTCTCTGATCAGGCGATCGGGGTGATATGCGGCCTGGGCTGGCAGGGTTATCTGCTGGCGCTGGATTACGCGCTTGCACAGGAACAGACCGCATCATCTGGCTAACGCCGCAAGAATCAAGCCGCACCCGGGAGGCTGTTTCAGAATGAAGCGAAGCGGTTCTGGCCTGACGCGGGGCCGCAGACAGTACAGGTACCCGCAACGATGCCAGAATCATTCTGAAACCGCCTCAAGCAAGAACGACATAACAAGGGGCTGCCGCCGTGCCTGTCGCGCATGGCAAGCCAATCAACGATTCACCGCCGCCGTCGCCTCCGAGCAGGAGCGTGACCGGACAACCCGATTCTGGAGGATAAGAAGATGGACCTGCGCAAGCTGAAGACGCTGATCGACCTGGTGGCCGAATCCGGCATTTCGGAACTCGAAGTGACCGAGGGCGAAGGCAAGGTACGTATCGTCAAGCAACCTCCGCAGGTCATGGCCGCTCCGATGGCCATGCCCCAGTACCAGCAATTGCCCGCCGCCGCCCCGGCCATGAACGTTGGCGGCGCACCGGCCGCCGCCGCTGCGGAAGCACCGCAAGTTCCGGCTGGTCACGTAGTGACCTCGCCGATGGTCGGCACGTTCTACCGCGCGCCGTCGCCGGGCGCCGCGCCGTTCGTCAACGTGGGCGACACCGTCAAGGAAGGCCAGACCGTCTGCATCATCGAAGCCATGAAGCTGCTCAACGAAATCGAGTGCGACAAGGCTGGCGTGATCAAGGAAATCCTGGTCGAAAACGGTCAAGCCGTCGAATACGGCCAGCCGCTGTTCGTGATCGGCTGATTCCGGCCCGTCCGGCGCTGACGCGGCCTGGCCCAATGGCCCTGCCGCATGCGTCAGCCCGACGCTCCGAAAGCCGGTGCGCCGGGCCCGCCCCTGTTCTCGCAGAGAGAGACCATGTTTGATAAAATTCTGATCGCGAACCGCGGTGAAATCGCCCTTCGCATCCAGCGCGCCTGCCGCGAGCTGGGCATCAAGACCGTGGTGGTGTACTCGGAAGCCGACAAGGACGCCAAGTACGTCAAGCTGGCCGATGAAGCCGTCTGTATCGGCCCGGCCCCGTCGCCGCTGTCATACCTGAACATGCCGGCCATCATCTCGGCCGCCGAAGTGACCGACGCCCAGGCGATCCACCCGGGCTATGGTTTCCTGTCCGAGAATGCGGACTTCGCCGAGCGCGTGGAGAAATCCGGCTTCGTGTTCATCGGCCCGACCTCCGAAAACATCCGCCTGATGGGTGACAAGGTGTCGGCCAAGCAGGCCATGATCAAGTCCGGCGTGCCATGCGTGCCCGGCTCCGATGGCGCGCTGCCCGATGACCCGAAGGAAATCCTGGCAACGGCCCGTCGCGTGGGCTACCCCGTGATCATCAAGGCCGCCGGCGGCGGTGGTGGCCGCGGCATGCGCGTGGTGCACACCGAAGCCGCCCTGCTCAACGCCGTCAACATGACGCGCGAGGAAGCTGGCCGCGCCTTCGGCAATCCCGAGGTCTACATGGAGAAGTTCCTCGAGAACCCGCGCCATGTGGAAATCCAGATCCTGGCCGACCAGCATCGGCAGGCCATCTGGCTGGGCGAACGCGACTGCTCGATGCAGCGCCGCCACCAGAAGGTGATCGAGGAAGCGCCGGCACCGCACATTCCGCGCCGCCTGATCGAGCGCATCGGCGACCGTTGCGCAGAGGCCTGCAAGAAGATCGGCTACCGTGGCGCCGGCACGTTCGAGTTCCTGTACGAGAACAACGAGTTCTACTTCATCGAGATGAACACGCGTGTGCAGGTCGAGCACCCGGTCACCGAGATGATCACGGGCATCGACATCGTGCAGGAGCAGATCCGCATCGCCTTTGGCGAGAAGCTGCGCCTCCGCCAGAAGGACGTGGAACTGCGCGGCCACGCGATCGAGTGCCGGATCAACGCCGAGGACCCGTTCAAGTTCACGCCGTCGCCGGGCCGCATCACCGCTTGGCACATGCCCGGTGGCCCCGGCGTGCGCGTAGACTCCCATGCGTACGACGGCTACTTCGTGCCGCCCAACTACGATTCGATGATCGGCAAGATCATCACGTATGGCGCGACGCGTGACCAGGCCATCGCCCGCATGCGCATCGCGCTGTCGGAAATGGTGGTGGACGGCATCCTGACCAACGTGCCGCTGCACCGCGACCTGATGCTTGACGCCAACTTCGTGGAAGGCGGCACCAGCATCCACTATCTCGAACACCGTCTGGCCCAGAAAGCCAACGTCCAGGGCGAAAAGGCCTGAAGCGTGGCCAATCGGCCGGCAAAGCAGTAACAGAGGAATCCCGTGGCTTTCCAGGAATGTGTGATCGAAATTGCGCAGGAGCAGGCGGAAGCCTGGTCCGACGCATTGTTCGACCTCGGCGCGCTGTCGGTATCGGTGGAAGACGCCGATGCCGATACGCCCGACGAACAGCCGCTCTTCGGAGAGCCCGGGCTGGAGCCGACGCGGCTCGCGTGGAACCGTTCGCGCGTGGTGGCGCTCTTCGATGAAGAGACCGATCCCGCGCTCGTGGTAGCCGCGGCCGCTAACGCGCTCAAGGTCGACCCGGTGCCGCCGTACGAACTGCGCGGCGTGGAGGACCAGGACTGGGTACGTCTGACCCAGTCGCAATTCGAACCGATCCGCATTGGTGAAAAGATCTGGGTGGTGCCTTCGTGGCACGAAGCGCCAGACCCCGATGCCGTGATTCTGGAGCTCGACCCGGGCCTGGCATTCGGCACCGGCAGCCATCCGACCACGCGCCTGTGCATGCAGTGGCTGGAAGCCAACGTGCGCGCCGGCGAAACCGTGCTCGACTATGGCTGCGGCTCTGGCATCCTGGCCATCGTCGCGAAGAAGCTCGGCGCCGGTGACACCGTTGGGATCGACATTGACCCCAACGCAGTGGATGCGTCGCGCTACAACGCTGAACGCAACCGCGTGGAGGCCAGTTTCGCGCTGCCGGAATCGGTCTCCGAGGCCACCTACGACCTCGTGGTGGCCAACATCCTGTCGAATCCGCTCAAGCTGATGGCGGCGATGCTCAGCGCGCGCGTGCGGCCGGGCGGCCGCCTGATCCTGTCTGGCGTGCTCGAACGGCAGGCCGAGGAAGTGGCCGCCGCCTACGCGCCCTGGATCCCCATGTCGGTCTGGCGCAGCGAGGAAGGCTGGGTGTGCCTGCATGGCACGCGCCCTGCCGCACCCGCCGACCGTTCCTGATCTTTCA